>CACXFB010000097.1 GCA_902766825.1 uncultured Lachnospiraceae bacterium | reverse complement strand
TCATACGCAATATCCTTTAATTCACCGTTAAAGTTCTTACAAATGCTGATGCATACTTTTAATGCTCCTGCAGCACCGCTGATTACATCATAGTTTAAATCCCTATGCAAAATATTTTTAATTTTGATAAGACCATCTCGCACCATGTTGTACATTTGCACATCCGCAGTCTCCAAATAAAATTTACTTAACACATATACATATCCGCTTAATCCGTTATATGGTCCCACAAGATAACTCGAATCATCCGAAATATTTTTCATTGCGCGCATCACAGGTCTGATACATGCGTACGCTGCATCATAAAATCTGCTGTCTCTTGATATTTTCCATAAGTACAGGAAAAACAATCCTATTCCCGAATTACCTCCATACAAATCATTTTCAACCGGGGTGTATTCATAGCTTATATGTTCTTCTCCCACCGGAGTGAAATTAATCCATGAAAACTCTTCTTTTCCGTCAACTAAAGCCCTCTTTGCATTATCAAGAATCCTGTCTGCAAGTGTAGTGGCAATATCCAGATACTTAACTTCTCCTGCAGGCGTACTGCTCCACTTTGTATTTGTCATACACTCATTTCTATAGTTTTCAACATTCTTTGTCAAAAAAGCACTTTCAATTATAAGCTTCTGAATTCCAAGATCTTTTAAATCAAACTGTTCAATCTTCTCGGTCACCATATCAAATGGTGTTTTCTTAAACTCAACCGGCAATTTGTTACCTGCAGAATCTCTCATAACTCCTGTGTGAATATTCACCTGGAAAAATGGCACATCACACGCCATCATGTCCTTTATTTCCGCTGCAACAATTCTTCTTTCCTGCTTCTTTATTTTATAAGCCATTCTATGAAGCAGCACATATCTGTGCACTCTATCACGCATAAAATCCGGATGAAAACTTGTAAACATCAATTTCGTATAGATATAAGTAGGCCTGTATATAATTCTGGCTCCGGTATTTGAAAACCATTTTTTCAACTGCAAAATAAGCTTCTCTTTATTGTTCATTATATAAAGATATGTGTCCTCAAAACCTTTCATAACGAAATCACTGTATTCTAATGCATTAATGCTTTTGCCGTTATATTTGGCAACATTCTTTGCAGGTTCAATTACATAATCCGATTTTTCCAGACGAATTTCATCAGTACACTTATCTTTTATCATCATAATTTTGAACGGTGAAATCTGATTATCTTCCCCACCGAACCCACTTATGTCAACTGAACCGCTTTTTTTATCATATGGATTTGCCATACTCATCGGTAACATTCCTATCGAATATACCGAGTCATCAATGCATTCAAGTGCTTTCTCATATGCAGTCTTTTCAATATCGATATTTTTATGTTCAAGTTTTGAATGAAAAAGTGCCTCAAGATCTATCATCACCGGATACCTGCCATGAGCAATCATATTCTCATGGTGAATATCCTTAGCATTCAACGAATAGAGCATTGCCATCAATACTCCGGACCTGTAATAGTACCCCTGAATCTGCGTTTCATTATCACATTCCTTCTGTGAAATATACTCCACAAATCCATATTCACCACAGTCAAGCACTTTCATCTCATACAAAGCATTGTCGCTTGATAACATTTTTTTATTCAGCTCTCTTGAATACTCCAAAAAACCAATTTCCACTCCAAGATTTCTTGGCTTATATATAACTTTTCCCCCGTTAACATAGGTAATTAAGCTAACGGTACGACCACCTCTGTGAGAATCTCCAAGCCCCATGTCAATATCATCAATTAATACATATCCGTCTTTTCCAAGCAGCTCTTTTGTTATTCTGTTATGGTTTGCTATAATATGGCTTATCATCTCAGTTATAGCACACAAAGAATTCTCAACCACCACAAGCTTTGCACTTAACAACTCTTTGTATTCTTCATAAAATCTACTCACATATTGTTTTGAACGCCACATCTCATCAGTGTAAAACAAATATCTTTTTTCTTTGTCATCACCTTTTAGCCCGTGATTATTCTTTTCATAATTTATCTCAGTAATAAATGTGCGAACGGAAATATCTCTTACTCTTGAACATATTTCATTAATGACCGCAAAAAGAATCTTTTTTGCATCATTAAATACACCGCTTTGTTCTACTATGCTTATAATCTTATTTACTTCATCGCGCTTATATGCTAAAACAGGATAAACAATATTGTTAATGTGGTCTTTGTTCTTTCCAATAATCTCTTCCCATTCACTTGAATATTCAAGTACATCATCCTGTTTTTCAAGCCATTCCATAAAACCGTCCGGATATACATTTACCTTATTCCAAAACGTTTCAAGTTCATCTTTGTGAAAACACTCTTTAACACTAAGAATCTCACTTAACTCATCTTCATTTTTTACTTCCGGAAATAATGTTCTCCAATATTTCCATACATCTTCAGTTGATACATTGTCATACAACATTACTTTTTATCCTCATTTTCGCGAGCATTCTGCTCTAATCTTTTCAAGCATTCAGGCTTTTCGACTTCATGCATACAAAATATTGCTGATTTAGAATTACATCCACATGTCTCAGCCTGTTTAATCAAAATATCTCCAAACTTTTTTACCAATTCTTTCTTCATAACAATTACTTCTCCTTTTATTAAACTTGCAATTTATTATAGTTCAAATAAATATTTTTCTGTTAACTATGTCGTAAACGCTTTATTTTTTATCGTAAACGATATTTTTCTTGTTATCATCCTGTCATTACATTATAATTATTGTTAAAGTTGTCACGCATTTTACTGTAAAAAAATGCTTTTAATCTATAATAAGGAGATATACCAGCTGGACTTTTTAACACGGTACATTTAAAAATCATGTTTTACATACATTTAATTTCAGCAATCATTGTTGCATTTTTTTTAACGTACGATACATTCTTTTTTTTGAGATTTACACTTTCGCTCAAAAAATATATCACTCTTTTTATATCTATGGCATTAATATGTTTTTTTATTTCGTATATCGAAATAGACTCACTAATCGTGATATTATTATTGATACCCTCAATATTATTGTTATTCTTTACAAAATCCAAATATGTGCTTTTGTTAATTCCCGTATGCTATACAATGGATTGTGTGATTGTATACCTATCTACTTTCTTGTGCATGAAAATTACAGGTATGAAATATTCAGAGATTAATAATAATCCTATTTCCCTCATGGCAACTGCAATTATGACAATCATAATATCTACGCCGATTCTTTTGATTGCAAAAATGGTAATAAATAAAAAACGTATTTCAGATAATGTATCCACTCTCAGTAAAAGTGTTTTATACTTAATTTCTTTTATAATATTTATGTGTGCCTTCATTGTTTTTATTATTGCTTCATTGTTTGATAACATAGAATTGCCCACTCATGATTTTATGTTGCTTATAGTATTGCTCTCACTCTTCTTTATCATAACAATAGCAATATCGGCAGTTGTCATATTTACGATGAAAAAATCGTATAATTATAAACAGGAGATTCAATACTGGGAAAATCTTAACGAATATACAAAAAACCTTGAAACCGTATATAATAATCTACGTTCATTCAAGCATGATTATGTCAACATAATGACAGCCATGGCAGGCTACTTTGAAGAAGAACAATATGAACAGCTTAAAGATTTCTTTTACAAACACATACTTCCGACTAAAAATAATCTTAATCAGGATGGTGAAACTCTCAACAAGCTGCTTCACATAAAGATATTAGAAATAAAGAGTATCTTATATACCAAGATGGTCCTTGCCATCAACAAGAATATCTCTATAACCTTAGATATTCCTGATGATATTGATACAATAAACATGAATTCAATAGATTTAACCAGGGTATTAGGAATTTATCTTGATAACGCAATAGAAGCCTCACTCGAAACTGCACATCCCGAACTTAATGTTCACATTTGCAAGATGGAACACTCTGTTGTATTTATTATTTCTAACTCATTTGTTAATAATAACATTAACATTTCAGACATTAACAAGATTGGTGTTACTACCAAGGGCGAAGGGCATGGTATAGGTCTGCATAACGCAAACGAAATATTAAATAAATATGGTAACATTTTAAAAAGTACCCGCATTGAAGAAAATATGTTTATTCAGGAACTTCAGGTTTCATAAGACAATTACGAAACAGGGGACGGTTCCTCGTTCCAAATTTGGAACGAGGAACCGTCCCCTGTTTCACTTTCACCTCTCGGGCCAAATTGTCAGTGTTCCAAGAGTTGCTCCTATGGCCAGTCCCCGTCCCCACAGACTTGAACCGTTCAACAAAACAATCATAAATACACATACTGTTATAATACTTTCAACCTTACGAATCTTCTTAAACTTAGGGTTGATCGGATTAATCTTTGTTCCTCTTGGCGCAAACAGTATCATCCACACAAGATCAAATACAAGCATTGCCCACAATCCTCCGGCAGGTATATGCAATATTTTTGTTATAATTCCCCCACCTATAATAAAACTGCTTGTCATCAAAGTGCATCCGCTTCTTGTTTTCATATGAATTCCGCCCGCAAAAGTTCTAAGAAGGGCAAATCCGACAAAGCATACCGATGCTTCCTTTAAGCATCCACATGGTGCACTCAGTAAAAATGCAACCAATAAAACTATTACATTATCGAATAATACTTCTAACATGTATTCCATTTTCTCTACATCTTCATCTGAACGCTTATATACACTATTAAGTTTTGCAACTATTATTTTAACAATTTTTTTTACCATAAAATCTATGCTTTCTTTACGATTTTATTATAATCTTCACAATTATTATGCACTTTTTTTCCTTGCTTTGTAAAGCTGTGCATACATGCCGTTCATGTTAATCAGATCTTCATGCTTTCCTACTTCCTTTACAGTACCGTTATCCAATACAATTATTTTATCGGCATCAATTACTGTTGACAGACGATGGGCAATAACAATTCTCGTGCATTCTTCCTTTCCGAGGTAATCACTGATTTTTCTTTCATTTTCATAATCAAGAGCACTGGTTGCCTCATCAAGAATAACTAAATCATTTTTATGAACAATCGCTCTTGCGAGTGCTATTCTTTGACGCTGACCGCCTGATAAATTCATTCCCATATCAGATACTAAAGTATAGTATTTCATTGGCATTTTTTCAATCTCATCCTCAATTCTTGCAAGTGCCGCTGCATTTTTAACATCATCCATCCCAATCTCTTCTCTGTTCATCCTGATATTTTCATAAATGCTCTCATTAAACAGTGTCATATCCTGAGGAACAACACCTATCTGCTTACGTAATTCACTTTTGTTAATGAACTTTGAACTTACTCCGTCATAAAGGATATCTCCCTCAGTAGGTTCATACAATCCTGTTATAAGCTTAGCCAATGTGCTTTTACCTGAACCGGACGCTCCTACAATAGCAACTTTTTCACCCTTCTTTATATGAATATCAATATCATTTAATACATTCTTGGATGATTTGGTATAAGAAAACGAAACATGATTAATATCAATATCTCCCGATACCTTCACACAAACCGGATTTTCAGGATTGGTCTCATCATCCGTATCAATAATATCATGAAGTCTCTCCATATATGCACTTGCTGCTACATAGTCATTCCAGAAATTATATGCTGAAATACCTGTCGTAAAGAAGCTTCCTGTAAGAGAATACACTGCCATACTTTCTCCAAGTGTCATCCTTCCACACATTGCTTCATATATTCCAAGACCAAGCAGAAAGATAGGTGCAATATTTTGAACAAACGCCAGCACCGACGTGTACAAATTAATTACTCTGTTTTTTTTGCGAAATGTCACCAGGCTGTTATCGTATGCCTTTTTCCAGTTATGCCATGTTTCATCTTCCATTCCTGATGTTTTTATGGCAAACATAGAATATACCGTTTCCACCTGAACAGTCTGCAACATGGTATTTTTCATCATATCATCCTGATTAACCTCTAAGATAAATGGTTTCATTGCTATAATAAAAATACCTGTAACAACAAATACTGCAACGGCAACTGCAGCAATTTTCGGCGATTTTATAATCATGTAAGCTAAAATAAAACCAAGAACACCAATCTGCATAAGTGTCTGGACAAACTGTTCCGACATAAGTTCTCTTATGTTTGAAATACTGCTCATTCTAAAGAGGATATCCCCGGATGTTCTTCCTTCAAAATACTTATAAGGCAATCTTAAAATTTTTGAAAAGACCGTCTTTGACAAGTGATAATCCGTATCAATTTGCATTACAATCATCTTTCTTCCTCTTAGATAATTGATTAATCCAAGTAATACCGACAATCCAAGAACCATCAAACCATAATTGTTTATCTTATCGGAATCAATTATTTTCTCTGTCATAACCGGAACACTTAACTGCAGTGCATATGCCACCAGCGACATTAAAACAACAATCATCATTGTTGCTTTTCTTTTTTTAATGTAATCAAATACTATTCCCCATGTATCTGATTTTTCTTTTGATGCCTTATATTCTTTTGTCGGACTGACAATCATAATAATATCCGAATAACTTTGTTCCATTGTTTCTCTATCAATTTTTCTTCTGCCAAAAGCAGGATCAACAATTATATACGAATCCTTTTTTATTGATTCCAACACAACGAAATGTTCATTATTCCAGAAAATAACCGCAGGCAGCGGCAACTGCGAAAGGCTGTCAATTCCAGCCTTATAAATTGTAGTCTCCATCCCTCTGCTCTTTAAATACTGCGCAATAAACGATAATTTTAATCCATCACGTCCCGCTTCAAGATATTCTCTGATTGTGGTTATTCTGTCTTTACCTCTATAATATCTTAACAACATTGTTGCGCAGCAAAGCCCACACTCTGTCTGCTGCATTTGTTCAACATACGGAACTCTTTTTTTGTGTAATCTACTAATCATATTACCTCACATCTTATCCTTTACATAACTTCAAGTCCAAGCACTGCAGGAAGTTCTCTCATTTTCGTTCTTAACAAACCATATCCTATACCGGAGAGCCCAACCATAAACGACATAATTCCTTTTAACCCTGGAATACCATATTCGATTCCCGTCTCCTTCAATTTTCTCTCCTCTTTTTTATATAACTTATCAACTACCTGTTTAAGATCTTTATTGTCCGTATTTCTTGCAATAACATCAAGTATTTCCAGATTGCCGACTTTACCATGGCACATACTGTCATTCAGGCAGTCGCCATCTTTTTTTTCAACAGAATCTATTACTTTGTCCAGTTCTTTTTTGTATTTTAAAGCAAAGTCTTTTTTGTCAGTATAATAACTTCTGCCAAGCAAAATTCCCGGAGCTCCGTGACACCAGAACAGACAACAATCATTTCCCTGTTTTCTTAAATCACGCCAATTGTGCTCTTCGTGCACATAAGTCTCATCTTCCTTTTGTTCAAGCATTTTGGCAAAATTATAATATTCCAGTATTCCAACTGCCTCGTATGCTTTCATAAACGCCAGACAAAATCCTGCATATCCATGCGAAAAACCTGAAAGGAATCTATCTGTCTTATTAATTTCCCTCTTAAGAAAATCACAATATTTTATTATCAATGACTTAAGAATATCTTTCTTTTCATGTTTATATATATTTGCCAGAACAATAACAGCACCTGATGCGCCTGCAATAATGTCATAACACGTTTCTTCATTGCAATCATAGGTATTAATTCGGTTAAGAGCTGCCTCATACTTTGAATAATATATGTTTTCACCGGTTAACCTGTACAGATTATAGTATAGATATACATACTTGAAAAAACCTGTAAATACCGATGTTGACAGTACAGCTTTATCCATGGGTTCAATTTCTTCCATACCTCTTAGTGCCGCTTTTGCAAAATGCATGTCTTCATCATTTCCGGTATAATTAGCATACGCAAACAAAAACATTATTAATCCGGCACCGTCATATAACGAATATGTTATGTTTCCTAACGTCGCCTTTTTGTCACCAAGATTAATATCAACAAATGTACATGACGTTTTATCTTCATTCCATATAGCATATTTTTTTATTTCATGAACTATATCATCATGAACAAATGAGTCCTTGTCTATACCTTGTATCTTTTCCAAAAACAATTCTTTTGAATCCATAATATCATCCTGGGTTAAAACTATGGCATTCCTTATAAACCTAAGCTGGCTTTCTTTATTATCATCGTTAAATCCCAATATATTAGCTGTTACCTTTTCTCTTAACGATTCCATAAAGAAATCATTTTCCACCGGATAATCAACCGTGTATAAAATCTTATCATCAAATCTTGCACAAAAATATGGTACATCATGCTCCATCATCTGCTTAACCTCAAATCTTCCCTGCTCAGAATCTTTTGAATTGATGATATTTGCAAGTTTAAGTGCTTTTTCCCGCGAAATACAGTAATCAGGATGCAAAGATGCCGCCAAAAATCTTTCATACACAAATGTTCCTCTAAGGACCTGTCTGAATATTCCATTCTCAAGAAGTGGCAATATATTCTCTATTAAATATTCTCTATTTTCGGCTATGATATCATAGGCAAGTTCAAATCCCTTTTCTATGCAACTGATATAATTGGTATAATCGATTACTTTACCATTTAACTTCACTGCATTATCCATTTCTGTTGTAACCAGAAATACCTCTTCGTAATGTATGTTATCTGTTCCTTTATCAACCAATTGCAAATATTTGAGTTTGTCGGACTTCTGACCAGCAGACGCCCCCAGTCCGCTTATATCAACATCTAAAACCGTATTCTTAAATACAGCCGGTAACAGACCTGTTGTAAATACGGAATGTTCAAATGATTTTGATGTACAATATCCTAAGCTGTCTGTGTTTTCTTTCCTTTTTCCTGAAGTTAAAAGCGTTTCCAGATCTATAAATAAAGGGTATTGTCCACAGGGTATAATATTCTCACCGTGAAGATCTGATGTATCAAACATATGAAAAATTGCCATTGCTTTCCCCACTCTGCAATAATAGCCTTTCACCTGTTCTTCATTTTCACATTCATGTCCTTTGACAAACTCCTGAAAACCATAGTCTGTCTTATCAAGAATCTTCGGACACATAAGGTCATAGTCATCAGACTTTTTATTCAACCACTGACACATTCTTTCAAATACCTTATCAGGGCATAGATTTCTTGGCTTATATACGAGTTTTTTATCATCACCAAATGTTAAGATTGAAACTGTTTTTCCATGATTGTGAGTGTCTCCAAGACCAAATTCAATTCCTTTAATATCCGCTATGTCAATATCAAAAACATCCTTAATATCCTTTTTACACTCTATCAATCTCGAATACAGCTCATAGAAATTTTTGCGTACACTGTTTACTACAATATCGAGCTTATCTTTTAAAACAGGATACATAACAAACATATCTCTGGTGTTTTGCTTTAAATATTCACAAAATTCCTTATAGCCCAATTGTCTTTGGTGCATTTCATGTATTAATACCCTTGAAGCAAATTCTATAATACGCGCCTTTGCATAATACAATATATCCATTTTCACTTCATCGCATATCTTTATTTCAAGAATACCTTCAACTACACCAATTTCTCTTTCTAACTCGAGCAAAAAATAATTTCCAAACTCATCAAAAACTCCCTCATCCCCCATGCTATACGTTAAATATACTTTTTTGCTTCCAACACTTTCATTCATTATCTTTCCCTGCCAAGTATGTCTTAATTTATTAAATCATCTAATCAGAAATTTAAATGAAGCAATTTCAAGATTGATTTTGTTTCCCTGAGTTTCACATCATACTCAGTATCAAACACAAGCTTTGATGTGTAATTACCGGTAGCTGCAATTTTATCTATTTCTTCAGGTGATAATTCCCTTATTCCTTCTATCTGACTGTAATCTTTTTTCTTATACTTACGCATATGCTTCCTTCCTTTCATTTTTGCTGTGATACAATTCCGAATAAATTCCTCCACGTCTTAGCAGATAGTCATGTGTGCCTTCTTCTGCAATTTCACCATTATCCAACACAAAAATCTTATCTGCATCCTGAATAGTGGAAAGTCTGTGGGCAACTATAACCTGTGTACAGCCGTTCTGAGAAAAATAATCTGATATTTTTCTTTCATTTATGTTATCAAGTGAACTGGTTGCCTCATCAAGTATCATAAACTTATTCTTAGACACAATTGCTCTTGCAAGTGCTATCCTCTGACGCTGTCCACCGGAAAGATTCATTCCCAGATTTGATACAATGGTATGATATTTCATAGGCATCTGCTCTATTTCATCATGAATCTGTGCAATCTTTGCAGCTTCAACAACTTCTTCCAATGTGATATCTTCATTGTTCATTCTTATATTTTCAAGAATCGATTTATTAAATAAATAGATATCCTGAGGAACTACACTTATATTTTTACGATAATTTACCTTTTTAATCTCATTGATATTGGTTCCGTTTACAACAATTTCTCCCTCACTCGGCTCATACAGCCCCAACATCAGTTTAATAAGACTGCTTTTACCTGAACCTGACTTTCCGACAAATGCGACTTTCTCGCCCGGTTTTATAGAAAAGTTTATATTCTTAAGTACTGAATCGGTATTTTTAGAATATGACATTGAAACATTTTTAAACTCCAAAGTATCAATATCCTCTACCGTCGTACCCGCATCAGTATCCTTTTCTTCCTCGGCTTGTAATATATCATTTACTCTTTCCAGATATGATGATGCTATAGCAAAATCATTCCACATATGAAACAATCCCACTGCCGAACCAAAAAAGGTGTTTGCAAGAGAATAACATGCAATTGACTGACCGATTGTTAAAACATTTTTTGTTGAGAGATTTAATCCAACCCACAGCACCATAAAAGGTCCCATAATCTGAAATACGGAAAGCACATTCATGTAAATATTGAAAATTTTACTTTTAACCTGAAATGCCTTCATTCCCTTACAGTATCTGCTTAACCAATTCGAATAAAACTGCTGCTCAATACCGGTTGTTTTTATATTGAAAATCGATTGAACCGTCTCAACCTGTAATGATTGCAGCTTCGTATTTTCTATTATCTGTATCTGGTTCGCTTCTATAATTTTTCTTCTCATAAAAATTATAAAGATACCATTTACCACAAATACACTCACTGCGGTCAACGTCAACAGCACAGAATGCATCGACATATACGTAAGAATAACCACAATGAATCCTGCCTGAATTATCCCGCTCATTACACTGTCAGATAACAAATCTCTTATCACAGGAAGACAATTAAGTCTAAACAGCAAATCTCCGTTCGTTCTTCGTTCAAAAAATCCATATGGCAGCTTTAACATCTTTTTAAATGTACTTTCAGTTAAATGTCTGTCTATCTGAATTTGTAATCTTATCTGATATTGTTTTCTTAAAAATGTGGTAACCGCAAAAACACCGCCTGCGCCTAAAACTACCGCAAGATATAACTTAAGTCCGAATAAGTCGGACGCTGCAACACTGTTATCAAATATTTTTTGCACAATCACAGACAGTAATAACTGCAGCCCATACGCTATAAGCGTTATACATGTTGTAACATAGAATAATTTTCTCTTTAAAATCGTTTCTTTTAATATACCGTTCCATGGATGTCTTTTTTCTTTTTTTGCCTCAAACTCTTCGGTTGGGACAGCAATCATAACAACATTCGAGTAACTTTCTTCAAAATCTTCATAAGACAATGAAATTCGTCCTGTAGCAGGATCAACAATTGTTATCTTTTTATCGGTTATCTTTTCAAGCACAACATAATGCTGATTGTTCCAATATATAATAGCCGGGAGCGGAAGTTCCTTAAGTCCATCCACTCCGCACGAGAATACCTTTGAAAACAGTTTTCTGTTTGTGGCATATGTGTACATCTGGGAAAGTTTGAGACCATCACGCCCAACATCCAGCTCCTGCCTTATCTGAGCTAATGTCTCCTGACTTTTATAATACTGAAGAACCATTGCCAGACAACAAAGTCCACACTCGGTTTGCTGCATCTGTTCAATATATGGTACTTTAGATAAGTGTGAGAATGCCAAAAACTTCACCCCCTTACAAATCTTTTCTCTCAAATGCAATCAAGCCTATAGCAGAAAATACCAGACCGGTTAACATAAATACGACGATATTTTTCACACTACTGTCCTGATACATAAGAAAGCTGTCCGAAATACAAAAGACCAGATAATCCAATGCCTTTGCAAGAGCAGGTATCTTTTGAGCTATAATTCTTAAAATTCCAGGCATAAGCCAGAATAATACGATAAGACAAACGAAAGGTGTTATTGTAGTATTTATAAAACATGTAAACATAACCGCTGCCGCACCTATGGCAAAACCGTATATCATGTAAATAAGAACAATTTTTAATGTTGACTTAACAAGTGACTCAACCGACCAGTTATCTGTACATATAATTAATGCAACATCATACAACAGTCCTCCCAAAATTCCAACAACAATGTTTGCAAAAACAATACTGATAATTTTACCGGAAATGATCTGCCATCTTTTACTTCTTGACGTAAACACAAACGTTACGGTCTTTAAATCAAATTCTTCACCTAGACATTTTGCTGCAATAAACATCAATAAAACACTTGCAAAGTTCCCGTAGAATGCAATAACATTTTGTACACCAAAATTCTTTGGAAAAATATACGCACCATATGTCATTCCGCCTCCCATTAGTAATATCATAAGTACCCCAATCAAAAATTCTTTTTTTCTAATTATCTTTTTTAATTCAATTAATGATATATTCATCATTCTCTCCATCTTTTTTGTCTCCTTTTTACTTTTTGATTCATTATATAATTATTCCATGCTAATTTTCCTTTTTACTCCTAAACGCTCAAAAATCAGTCGTGAACGTATCATTTGATTATGGATTTCAATATATTTCAATAAAAAAAGACCGGTTTCTTAATAAAGAAATCGATCTTTTCTTATTCTAAAAACTATAAAATATAACATAATCACAAGATAAGCCACATTTTCGCCTATAAACAAAAAAAGTGTCTGCATATTCGTTGTTATTTCATCAGTAGTCATCGAAATACAATAGAACGGAAGATATTCACTCCATTCATGCATGCATATTAATGAGTTCACTTTATTTGAAAACAATAAAACTACACTTGGAATTATAATCGCGATTCTATCTATAGTTAAATATACCAGTAATAAATACATAAAAACAGTTAATAACATGCACTTGCATAAGCTAACTAATGTCTCACCCAAAAAAACTTTTATATAATTTCTTATAATAATAGAACCATTCACCATTTGCACATATTCAAGGTGATTTCCATTTAAGCCAAATCTTATTACTCCGACCAATATTCCTGTAAGTATATACAATAAAAAGATTCCCAGCATAACCAGAAGTGAAAAAATAATTTTTCCTCCAACTATCTTCTCCCTCTTAATGCCACTGGTCAAAACATTTTTCCATGTTCCGTTTTCGCCTTCAATAATATATCCTTTACCATTGATGCATAAACAAAGGATGATAAGTCCCGGATATAAAGCTATCAATTTGAAGAGAAAAAAATATACGCTTGACAGATTATATGGAATATTATGTTCCATGCAATAATCTATTGTTGTTATCACCTCTCCACATTTACTGATTATTTTATTATAATCTTCATCGTCATCAGAATTTTCAAGAGAACTTATTCCTTCTTCTTGTAATTCCCTCATTTCCTCAGCGTTAGTTCTCCACTCACTTTCAGGCACCACTTCAAAAATCATGGAATACAGACCTATACCTGTTAGCAAAATCAGAAATGTTATTATAATTAATTTAACAGATATAACCTTATAAAATTCACTTTTAATCACTCTTAACATTTTATCACACACCACCATTTATTACTTTATTATAAATAGCTTCCAAACCATCCATGGCATTACAGGAATCAACTTCCTGTAGTATTTTTCCTTTATTCACAAAATAAAACTTGCTGCACACTTGACTAAGTTCACTTAAAATATGACTTGAAACAATAACACATTTATTTTCATTAGCTAATCTCAGAATCAAATCGCGCACATAGCTGATTCCGTCCGGATCAAGTCCGTTAATAGGTTCATCAAGCACAATAACCTGCGGCTCATTTATAAGACTCATTGCAATTCCCAGTCTTTGCTTCATGCCCAATGAATACTTTTTAACTTTGACATCCTTACTTTCTTCCAACCCAGCTTCAAGAATCCCCTTTTTCAAAACCGTCTTTATGTTTTCTTTCTTTATCCCTTTCATTATTGCATCTATACGCAAATTATTATACCCCGACAGATTACTGTACATTGTCGGATTTTCTATTAACATTCCTATCGGAAATTTTGTTCCATCCAAATAATTCGTTAATTTCTCTCCATCAAAAAGAATTTCTCCTGACGTTGCGTGCATTATACCACATATAAGTTTCATAATTGTTGTTTTACCCGCTCCATTAGGACCTATCAGTCCAATCACTTCGCCGGCATTTATTGAAAGAGAAACATCTTCTACTATCGTTTTCTTTCCAATAACCTTGGTCAAATTGTTTACCTGAACATTCATTATTTACCTCCCATTACTATATTCTTCAAAAAGTGCGTCGTCACATTAGCTTCAACAAAAGCAGCAATAAAAGTCAGAATTAATAACACTACACAAAAAATAACATTTTGATATATAGCCTTCTTAAAGACTTCTTTTTTTCTTATACTTCTAAATATTTGTGTCCAAATATTTACGCCTATAGCCCCTGCTAAAATAATCGCAGGTATTTCGAAAAAAGCATGAAATCCAATAAATGAGAGTGCATATCCCAAATTTTGCTTTATTGCAACACCTCTGATAACAACTCCCAAAGAAAACATCTCCTGCACAACAAAAACAGGGCCGTAAATCCCTATCGTTAATGTTGCCAAAATAACAGTTCTAAAATTAACCATAAGATTATTCAAAAAAATATCACTGAATTTCAAGTCTAAATTAGGATTATATTCTATGTTAATTTTAAGCATATATCCTAAACATATGCTTGCTACTGCCAACACACTCATAATTCCCAATATGTTTCGAGTACATTTTAGCTCACCCATTTTTAAACCTCTTTATAAATAAATGTTGTATGGTCTTCAATCTGCAGAATATCAGAGGTAAATTCATCTAACCTTGAATCCTTAGAATGCGTTGAATAAATCATTATCGACCTATTCTTGCAGATATAGTCCTTAAGGTATTCCAAAAGATTACTAACTGATCTGTCATCAAGATTAACAAATGGTTCATCAAGAAGAATAATACTTGGCTTATCAAGCATATTAGCTACAATAGATACTTTTTGCCTTGTTCCTAATGACAAGTTTCTAATCATTACATCTCGATATTCATTTAACTCTAAAAGTTCAATCAAATAATTTACCTCACTCCTATCAAGGCTTTCTTTTTGAACTTTCGACATGATTTTATACAGCATTTCAATCATTTCCTCCAAAGATAAATATTGATACGAAAATGATTCATTGGATAAAAAAGAAACTTTGCTAATATATTCGGGAAAATTATTTTTCAAACTTATATCATTAAACAACACATCTCCATCAAAATTTATAAGACCACCTATTATATTCAACAAAGTAGTTTTACCAACTCCATTCTTTCCCTTTAAAGCCACAATAGAACCATCCTGAATTGTATTATTCAGATTTTCAAAAACAACCTTCGACTCATATTGTTTTTTTAGATTACTCAGAATTAACACCAGATTTCTCCTTTTTCTTTTTCCGTTATATACTTTCCCGGATCATGAGCATTCTGCGATTAGACAACATTGTCAACACAAGAGAATATGCAATCAAACCACATGTATAGCACAACATTAAAACAATATATATTTGAAAGTTTTTCTGTACCACTATATATATAACCAATGCACACAATGCAACCGGTAATCCGATAATAAACATTTCTTCAAACGGATTCTGCATTAAATTAGCATATAGTTCTGTTTTAATATCATCAAAATCATATTTAGAATATGAATACGTTTTTATAGATAGCATCTGAACTATCACAAACCATTGGATAACGCAAAACGCAGATAAAATAATATGCCTCCAATCAAATAATGTTATAAGAGCTATCAATAAACACCATATTATAATTAGAGATTTCGTTTTATCCAACAACGTCTTCCGAGTACATTTAATCATATATTTTCTTATATTATATTTTTTTATCATATAATAATTCATGTTTACAAAGTCCTTAGCAAGAAAGCTTTTTGTAATTAAATTTAATAAATAAAAGTTGATTAATGTCGGAAATGCATTAAACACTATTACATCTATGTAAACCATTTTTATATTCAAGAAATACTGCAATAATTTTAATCCCAATATAATAAGCGCAAGAATAATCATAGCAATCTTTTCATAATATTCAGGCACTGAGTATTTAACCAATCGAGATAAAATATTAGTATAATAGTCGCCAGTCACAATCTTTTCAACTTCATCGTCTTCATTAACATGAATGCAACTTAAATCATTTTCTTTTAAAGACCAGATCTTAAAAAATGTAGTTCTATATACTTTTGCGTAAAAAATAGTAATTGAACACAAAGCTACACTGCATATAAAAATTAAACTTACTGCGAAAAATTTAATACTAAAATTTCTAAATGCACATTGTGCCAAATTAACTGCAATAATTACTATGATGAATCTATAAAATTCGTAAAATCTCCAGTGCACATATATCAACTTATCAATCTCTTTTTTCGCCGGCATGTATTTTAACAAATAAGCCATTTCGTTTCTTATTTTATCAATTTGCAGCCGACCTTCAAAATACATACTTAGCACTAAATATGCACCACAAAGCAATAAAGCTATATAACTGTTACTAATTTTATAAAACAAAAGCATGTACACAAATACGCTTAATATAGCTTCGAGCATGTTAGCAATTCGATAAAGACTATAAAAAAACTTGGTTATGCTTACCTTGTCACCTTCAGTAAAGTTATCCAAAAAAGTGCAAAAAAGAAGCTTTATTCTTTGGATTATCTTTCGGCGCTCTATCTTTTTTAGTATTTCAACATAATATTTCATGGTATTTCTCCATTTTTATCCCACCAAATTCCATATTACAACTACTATTCCAAGCACAACTAATAATCCTGAAAGTCCCATGTAAAAAAAAGCTTTCTTTCTAAATTTATCTTTCATACCGCTACCTCCTTGTTTATATTGCAAATAATCCAATTAACGAATATAAATATTCTATTAAACAAAATAAAATCATCTCTATTTTTTCGTTCTTCTCAAACTTCAGCTTTTTATCATTTTCCTGTTTGCCAATCATTTTTATATATGCAAAAATGACTGTCACTTTTATAACAATTCCAACCGGCAAAAGATTAAATATTTTCAATCCCCTTAACGTATTTATCTGCAAAATATAGATTAATAGCATGTTATATACCGACAATACTATATTTCCGATTACTACAGGGCAAAGCATGTTACCCATACTTACTTTTTCTTTTTTTATTTTTTTACTCAATATGCAAAGTACTATCGCTTCAAAAAATACTATCGTAATCAATGTTATAAGCTGAATCACACATGCAATTACAAAAAAGAACTCGCTATTTATCTTCAATTGTTCAATCTGTTCACTTGTAAATATAGAAAACTTCCCATTTTGAATATGACTAAAAATAGAATATATATTCACTACACTAATCATTTCACATAGAATAATCAGCGCAACAAACTTTTTGTTCATACTTACGAAGCCTCCATTTTCCTAATCATATATAAATCAATAATAATTTCCATATTTATAGTATTCAGAAAAACAGTATAACTATACTATTTTTTCCGAATACTTAAATATGTACATTCTTTAATTATGTAAAAAATTACATAGCCTTAGCAGCCTGTTTTCCTGCTGTTTTAGCTACTGTAGCAATAGCAGATTTATACCATAAAACTGTTGAAGCGGCTGCAAAGCCTATTCCTGTTAATGCAACTATTACAGAAACTACCGAAGCCACATCAAGAAGTGTTAAAATTACACCTGCTGTATCTAAAGAACAACCGATTAAACCACAAATCTTTGAGTTCATTCTTTTCACCTCCTTATATAATCTATGGTGTCGACACCATCATCTGTATACAACAAGCATTATATACTGTTTCTAGGTTTACTGCTGTTTTTACTCCTAAACGCTCAAAAATCAGTCGTAAACGTATCATTTGATAATTATCCATAAAAAAACATGTGCATTTATTATCAAATAATAAACACACATGTGATTCTTCAAAATAAGTTAATTTACTATTTTAAATCCATTTTATTAATAAGTGATGTTATCTTTTCTGAACATGCCGCATCGGTTTTGACCCATGTTCTTACATCTTTGCCCTGATTAGAAAAATCGCAGGCTTCAAACACAGTATTTAGTCTCATTACATTCAGGATGAACCTTTACCCAGTACGAATACGTTCTTGTCAGACAGGTAGGCTGCTATAAGTTCAGCAAAGAATGTAGGCGCAATAACATAGATGTCATTGTTTTTCTTAAATTCGTTAATTCTCTTAATTGCCTCTTTCATTTTCCTCTGTTCCTTCCGAATTATTGGGATTGCCGACAAAACAATCCTAATAAAATAATATCATGCAAGAAACAATCATTAAATACCATCTGCCCCAAATGACGTTTTTGTTGCCCCAAATGACACTTTAAGCCATAAATATCCAAAAAAGAGCCCGCCTCAAAATGCGAACTCTTTTTCTTCGATTCTGCAATATATTATTAATTGCTTTCGTTTTCTGTTTTACCTGTCCAGCTATCATATGCCTTAATTGAACCGACTATCGCCAAAAACTCTAATACAAGTTCAACTGTAGTATTAATTTCAACATTAATAAGATTACTTACAATATGAATTCCCATAACAACAAGAATGGCAACAATTCGATTTATTTATTATCTAAATATATCTTCTTCAGCTCATCATCATGGCACATGTCATATATCGAATGGCTGTTGTCTCTCATGTCGATACCAAAGTTATTACCGATTCTGCTATACAAATCATTATTACCAAGTCTGTCACCAACGACATCGCCGTAATAATAATAGCTGTTGAATTCTCCACCTTTCTTAGCATATAAGGCAGTGGCCTCTTCCCATGCCTGTGCGTTGTTACTTTTCATATCATCAAGACTGAAATCATCCAATATGTGCTCTCCCATCGCCTTAATCATTGCATCGACGCCCTCGCCTCTTGCGCCCCAGTAACTAATCATAAGTTTCACTAACTTATTTTTTATCTTGTCGGCATCAGGTTTTTCTTTTATGCACTTTGTACGCAGGGCCTCAACAAACACAAGAAACTCATCTTTATCATCGACTTTTAACATATTATCGGTAAAGCTAAAACCACTTAACAGTCCTTCTATTTCCTCATTCTTAACATCATTATAATCTTTCGTCATATATCCAAGGCCGTTAAATGTGGCTCCCGCATCAAAATCTGCGGCTGTATTCAGATACACATCCTGCGCCAGTCTTCCTCCAAGCGAATGTCCCGTTACATACCATTTGCAATGGGTAAGACTCTTTTCTTCCATCATGCCGTCACAAATCTTTACCGCCTCTTCAATCTGTGTGTAGGTGTACTTTTCATCAACATTTTTAAGTTCAAGAGTATCTACAGATCTCTCCTTAATTCCCATGCCGATAGTTAAATCAGTGACAATATCCTCCCACGAATACACTTCAGTGCCTCTTAAGCAGACTATATAATTATCCCTTCCGTCAATTCTTTTTTTGATGACGGTTAATCCAAGTCCGTAATCATCACTATCGTTATCGCCGGACTCGTTGCAGTACTCAACTTCAAAATTCTTTAAAGCCTCATATGGTGCGTCGGCAAAATCTCTCCTGCCCCTGCTTTCTAACTTTTCGTGTTCATTATCACCTATATCCCCGACAGTCCTGCCTTCACATCCGCCGACATTATAGTAGGAAAGCCATCCCCATCAGTATCCTCTTCAAGCGGATTGGATGCGACAAATGCGTATGAATCAATAACATCCGACAAGCCTTCTGCTTTTTTAATAATAATCTCCTCACCATTATTTATCCCGTCCCCGTCAGTATCATTATCCTTTACCAGAATGTCATCTAATGAAGCATCTGCATTACCTTCATCACTCTCATCCAAGTTCAAAAATGATGCCAAATCAATTCCCGTTCCTGTCACCACGACTTTATCTGAAATACTTTTTGCGACCGCACTCTCCCAATCATCCCTGTATATAAGAACATATTTTGAAAATGCAGTTAAATCCGCACTTATCTCATTATCATTTACCGAAGTCTCAAGAGGTTCTAAATGCTGACTCTTATCATTGTAACGGCAAATTACCGGATTTTTATCCACATCAACCGCACTTTTATCCACATAGAAAATAATCTTTGCATCCTTAAAGTCCCCCTGCATGAAAAAATTGTACGCATGCCCGATAATTCCGGGAACCTTCTCAGATAACAATGGATTATCGTCAACCCCACCAATCAAAAGAGTCTTCAAGCTGCTGCCATATGCCGTAACCTTAACAGTCGGCACCATATTATCATCCAAAGACATTTCCTTTAAAACCGAATAGGTCACAGTGTATTCCTTGTTATCATCAAACCCTGACATATCCGCACCCGCTCCATACAATTTGGTAACGTCAAGCGACTGTGCGTTTGCATTCGCATCAATGATATTATCCGTTGCAAAGTCTGTGGCATCTTCATTTTCCACACCGTTCTGGACGGTATTTACCGGTTCTTTCCTTGCATCACTGTCATTTCCCTTTTTGCTAAAGAAACAATAATATATACCTGCAATTCCGATAGCAACAACAAGCACACATATAACAATCTCTAAAATGATTCCCGATTTTTTCTTCATACGCTCATCACGCTCCCAATACATTATGAAATGCACAAAAGGCGGGTGTCTTACCCGCCTTTTGGTGGACCCGGGTCTTACGACCAGCCCAAATTCTTAACAAATCGTACTCTATTATTATGTCTTTATATTAACATGTTTAATCCCTTTATTCAATAATATTATTTACTCCTGCTCCTCATTCCCATTAATTCCTGTCTCGTCATAGTTTCCCCAAATGACACTTTTAAGTTTCCTAAATCGCAAAATTTCCCATCCCATGCCATAAAATTTGTATAAACAATCTCTCCCTTTTGTTGACTGAATAATGTTATTTGTAGTATATTTTTTATCTGTGATGTACGTTTTGCGTCACACCACATTAAGCAGTAAAATACGAGGTTACACCCATGTTTTTATACTTAACGGAATCTTTTATCACTCTTACACTTATCTATTTTTCTATGTATACCCTCATAGAAAAAAAGTATTCATTTGTTAAGAGTTCTATCATAATGTCACTGTTCATATGTTTCACAATGGTTTTTGAATTTATTTTGTTAAAGACCAATCGTGCAACACCTACTTCCGTGTACGATTATTCTCTTATTTCAACGGCACTGCCTAACCTTATCTGCCTTCTTTTGCTCTCTAAGAAGAAAAAAGATACTACCATCTTTATTTTCCTTTTTCTTAGTCTGGCAGGGTCGGTTATAAGTGTTTTCATATCTCTTATTGCATTTATATCGCCGTTTCCGTTTGCGCCATGTAAATTTACTTTGCATATCATGTTTGCAATAATGTTGCTATATATATGCAGGCACATTTTAAGAAAACCGTTCGAGATACTGCATGGCCACAGCTTTTCACAGCTTAAATACCTTTTCCTGTTTCCGATTGTGTATGAGCTTATGGCTATTTCGTACAATGTCAATCCGACTAGGGATGTGGACGTTGCCAACAAGGTTAATCTTCCTTACTTAAGCAATGTGTATGCCAAGGAAATGCCGTTTTTCATACTCTTTATTATCACAACATTTGTGCTTTACTTTTTCACCGTGATAATAATTATCAAGTCACACAGTATGTTCTGGCTTAAGGAAGAGGATACCGATTTGAAATATCATATCGGTGCCATTGATATAATCGAACACGACAAGAAGCATTATCTTAGAATTGTCTCATCCCTGCTTGAGGACGGCAGACTTGATGAGGCAAAAGCGATGCTTAATGAGTATTCGCAAAAGAAGGTTAATCACGATATCAACTATTACTGCGAGAACCCGACTCTTAATTCCGTTCTCAACATTTACAACAACAAATGTGATTTAAACCGCATAATATTTGATTGCAAAATCAAAGATGATTTCACGGATGCTATGGAATCTGAGAATGTCACGATTCTCTCAATTGCCCTGTCCAATGCTTTGGAAAATGCTCTTGAAGCATCCATAAAATATCAGATTACAGGTACATTTGTTACAGACATGACGGTAACACCTGCACCATATATCAGTCTTAGTGCTTTTAAAAAGAACAGCCAGACA
This sequence comes from uncultured Lachnospiraceae bacterium, assembly GCA_902766825.1. Lineage (GTDB taxonomy): Bacteria > Bacillota > Clostridia > Lachnospirales > Lachnospiraceae > CACXFB01. The sequence continues at coordinate 53,520 of CACXFB010000097.1, read as the reverse complement.
ATCATAAAGATATCAAATCTTTTTTCTGGCAATCTGACAATCGACAAAGCAGGCATGCCTGTCTCATCAAAGTCTGTAACCAACGATATAAAGCACGGCATCGGATTAAGCAGCATATACCATTACTGCGAGAAACTTAGCGGAATTGCATCTTATCATGCTGACGGCAACGTCTTTAACCTTAACATCATACTTCCTACAGGTAATTATCAGCCCCTTAACATGCAAAAAAGTTGTTAACTGGAGGTCAAAATGAATTTTTTAATTTGCGATGATGATAATAATAATACAGAAACACTTAAGACTCTTCTGCATAAATATTTTGAAGACAAACAGATTACAATAAACATTACTTCATTCAATAATCCGGATGAGTGCATGAAAGACATTAAGAACAACCATTATGATTTCTATCTGCTTGACATTATTATGCCCGGCATAACAGGCCTTGATATTGCTAAAACCATACGTGCCGCCAATGACAACAGCGTCATTATATTCATATCCAATTCCGAGTCGTACCATATGCAGGCCTTTTCCCTTGAAGTCCTTCACTATATCAGCAAGCCTGTTGATTACGGGCAGCTATCTCGCGCACTCGACAGAGGTTTTATATATCTTAAAGGAATGAAAGAAAATGACACAGCCGTTAATATTGATATTCCGACTAAAAATGGTATGTTTGTGGCAAAAGATACCGATATAGAATTTATTGAATCAAGAAAACATACACTGATTTTCCATCTTGTCAACAATCAGGTGCTTGAGACTATAACTTCAACATTGTCCCTTTCAAAACTATCAGAAATTCTTCCTAATGATAAATTTCTGACTCCCTACAAAGGCTATCTGGTAAATGTTGACTTCATAGATCACATTGAAAAATACTCACTTACCATGACCTGCGGCACACAGATTCCCATCCCAATCCGTCAGTTTGGTAATGTCTTTAACGAATATATGAAAAAGGTAAGATGAACAATTCATCTTACCTTTTATATATTATTTTGCTTCTTTAATTCTTATCTTATACTTGTACTTATGCCCGTCCTTATCAGTAACCTTGAGCACTAACTTACCTTCTTTTCTTGCTGTTATAATAAAACTGGTAAGGTCACCGTCTATCTCCTTTAACGTTACGGTATACTCAACAATTCCGTCCGTATCAGAAAAATCAATATCTTTATCAGGTATGACATCTTCTATCTGATAAGTATCTCCTACACTCAGCTCTACTTTAATAACTCTGGCATTAAGAATTATGCTAAGTCCTATAATAACACTTAAGGTTATTACAAGAATCGAAGCTACAATTTTTATTAAATCAATAAGCTCTTTTTTTGAAAGCTCACCGTCCTTTAGCCTTATAAACTTATCCTTTATCCCCGTCTTTTCCCATACACCTATTACAGCATCCTTAATCTTTGTAGTCATACCTTTTCCCACCTTCCTGCTGCTCCGCATGGAAGAACAAGTCCGTTAGAAGATACCGGAAGTCCTACCTCATCGGCGCTTACTTTTCCACCGTATCTTGCACCGACTTCCACTCCAAGCATGTATGAGAGAACCGATGGCGCCAGTCCTGTTGTGTATGAGTTAATCAGGAAAAATAACGGGTCGTCGCTAAGCAGCTTTGCGCACAACTGCACAAGCGGAAATACCTGCTCTTCAATCTTCCATATCTCTCCCTTAGGTCCTCTTCCGTATGATGGAGGATCCATTATTATTCCGTCATATTTATTGCCTCTGCGAATCTCTCTTTCGACAAATTTCACACAATCATCAACAATATATCTGATAGGTGCATCACTAAGTCCTGATGAAGCTGCATTATCCTTAGCCCAGGTAACCATTCCCTTAGACGCGTCAACGTGAGTTACCGCAGCCCCTGCTGCCGCTGCCGCAATGGTTGCACCGCCTGTATATGCAAAGAGATTAAGAATCTTAGGCTGCTTTCCGCCGGCCGCAATTCTTCCTTCAATCTTTCCTGAGAACCAGTCCCAGTTAGCTGCCTGCTCCGGGAAAAGACCTGTATGCTTAAAGCTGAATGGCGACAGATTAAATGTCAGGTTCTTATAAGAAATCTTCCACTGCTTTGGCAGGTCGAAAAACTCCCATTCGCCACCGCCTTTTTTGCTTCTGTGGTAATGAGCATTAATCTTCTTCCAGTTCTTATCCTTCTTAGGTGTATTCCATATTACCTGTGGATCAGGTCTGAGCAAAACATATTTTCCCCAACGCTCTAACTTCTCTCCACCCGAACAATCTATAACTTCGTAATCTTTCCATCCATCAGCCAGCCACATTTTCTCTAATTTCCTTCCTTACTCTTTTAAAAAATTAAATACAGCAGTTTTATTATTTAAATTGTATCATTTGCTATCTGATAACCATCAGTCTCTTAACAATGAAAAACTTAATCTTTTTATACCATTTAAGTTTTCTGTAAATGCATCCGCTAAGAGACTTTATTCCCTCATATGCTTTTGCTCTTTGCTGCTCATCCACATGATATCCTCCGTACACAATTGACTGCATTGGCTCAATAATCATAATCGCATCCGCAAGTTCTATATCACCCTGATTGTACGCATAAGTCGCACACTCTCCAAATGTCATTATACCTGCCTTGTCAAATCCGTTAAATCTAAGAAGTCTTGCAGCATACACTGCCATCGTTCTAATCGCAGCATCTGCATCCTGACCTTGCATCTTCCTTCTCTTATGGTCGGTTGCAAGAAGAATTGAAAGAATCCAGCCAAGTACAACACCGGTAACAACACATCCGATTCCTATTGCAATAGCCACTTTATTATCAGCCACTATTCCAAAAAGACCTGCTATACCGCGTCCCATATTGGCAGCACCGCCTGCCAGACCACTTATAGCTGCAAGTATTGCCGGCTGATTGTTCTGCTGTACATCTTCTTCCTCTTCATCAGATGCCGGAGTTATATCAATCGGTATCCAACCTATTCCGTCGCAGTAAATTTCAATCCAGGCATGTCCGTACTCATCTGTTATATCTGCTTCCACAAGCGGAAGTACTTCATTATCATCATAATGTCTCGTTGTCGCAATATTATCGCTATCCCCCTGAATATAGTAACCATCACCACTCGCTTCAATATCCATGCTTGTAGTCCAAGTCTGTGGATCAAGCGCATATCCTTCACAATATCTTGCAGGCACACCAAGCTGTCGAAGAATCATTACGGCACTTGTTGCAAAATGAACACAATATCCTCTTTTGTTCGTAAGAAGGAAATATTCCGCATAGTCTTTATCTGCAGGAGTCTTTCCCGGCACCAAAGTGTACGTGTAATCCGTATCAAAAATGCTTTGCAGCTTATCGACAATCGCCATCTCTTTGTTATAATCAAAACCATTTTTCTTATAATAGCTTACTTTATCCTGCCCGTCATATATGGTTTTAAGGCCATACATTTTTATAAATTCATCACCAACATACTCAGATATTACAGAATTATCAAGATAGACACTGTAAACATAATTTCTGTAGGCAGTACGATTTTCCTTGTCGCTCTCGTCCTCATTTCTTTTATTTATGCTTGCAATATTCTTTTCTATATAGCTTCTTAAATCTTTTGTAGTATAGTATACAATCGTGTACGGCTCTTTAGCTTTAGCATATTCATCAACGTTACCGTCTCCTTCATCATCATAAAGCCTTGAATAATCAGCATCTACCTCATTATCTGATTGTATCATCCTCTCCAATCTGCTGTCTGATGCATCCCATACAGGATACGCGTAATATGGAATAAAAGTATTACCTTCTCTCATTCCAACATTGGTAATTGTCATACGTCCCTTAATTAACCCGTTTTCCTCAAGTCCACCCTCGTTTTCCTCAAGATAATTCATATCATATGCTGTCTGATATGAAGCTTTATTTGCATAGAATCCGGCATTACTCTCCAGATAATCATTTACATCCAGGAATTTGTGATAGCTCCAGACATTGCTTTTGGCCCCTTTTCCTCCTTCATTTACCCATGCCTTGCCTGTATAATAAGTTCCGACATATCCTCTAAGCAATACTCTGTCATAGCTTGTAGGAACAAATTTTACCAAAAGATCAGTTCTGTAATCGAATCCAATAAATCCGGTATCATTTAATGAACCATCCATCATTCCGCCACCGGTTAGATTATTTCTTCCCCACAAACCTTCAAAGCCATACATTGCATACTGCTGGACAGGTACTTTAAGCACACTCTCCACAGGATTTACAACTCCGCTTGTAACGTAATTCGGAACTACAGCAACAACTGCTACTCCTATTACAATTGCAATTACTGCTACAACGCCAAGCTGTCTTGCCACAATACGAGGCATAACACGGCTCTTAAAATACCCTTTTTTCGTATATTTGTTCTCAAAACTCTTTTTTGGTTCCGGCTTGACTTTTCGCGCCACCATCTCGAACACATATCTTGGCGGCTTATTATTGTATGAAACCTTTGTCTCATAAAGTCCAAACTTCTTTGTACTTTTTATAACCATTACTGATATCGGCGCAGCCACTACCATAAGAAATGATATTACATTACCTTCTTTTCCAAAATAAAAAGGTACTGCTAAAAACAAACTTTCAAGAAAAGCCACACCAAAGCCGTTCATACTCTCTGCAACAAGCATATTTACCATAATTGCCATGGCAAATCCGATTGCAACTGCAAGCATTGTAACAGAAAGAGCACTGTCTGCTATAATCTCTGAATATTCCTTATCTATTCCAAGAACGTATCTTTTATCAACTGTCTGATACAACACATTAAGAAAATGGTTAAAACCACTGTTGATAATCTCACTGCAACCAAGTACATACGTGGCAAAAAAGAACATTATTGCAAGATATCCAAACACTGCCCTTCTTTTGCTTTTTACAACCGCCGCGCATCCAAAACATATAAGCAAAAGCACCGGATACAAAATAAATCCGTAGCATTCAATCTCAAGTGCCGTCAGTATGTAAGATATCGAACCGCACACCGCCAGAAATACAATAAGAGAGTTAATGATGTATCTATCGTGTCCTTTTTCTTCAGTATATTTTGGCACACTTAAAACTTCTATTCCCATACTAACACCACCTTATTATCAAATTCGTAAAGCAGCTTATCAGGATCTTCTTTGCCATTCATCCATCTTACACTCATCACTGCACCTGCTCCCGCTGCTTTTGCAAGAGTCTGTGCAAGCACAATATTGTCGTATGGTTTAACATAAAACAGCTGCGCAAGCGCATCCATAACCTCTTCTCTGGATGTAATGTTTAACCCAACCACAGACTGGTGATCCTTTCCCACATAGTAGAACATATATCTTTCGTTTGTATCGCATAGCTCAACCATTGTGGAATAGAGAGCATCGAGCAGCCCGTCAAGACTTCCCGTCTGACTCTGCGCCACCATCTCGCACACAAGATTTATATCAACATCATAATTAATGGCGTATTCCTTAACCATCATCTCTTCCATCTTACCCGTAAGCTTCCAGTGGATTCTCTGCATACGGTCTCCCGGAAGATATTCCCTTATACTTTCTATCTCCGAAGTGTCCTCGCCCACCTCGTGCATAACTATCTCACTGTCATCCTCCGGCTTATAAGTTGTCTTGTCCGAAGGTGCATAAATGTATGAAGGGATAACCATATATCTTGCTTCAACCTCTTTTTTTCTTTTAAATGAAGCAAGGCTTAACAAATCAAGCACATTTACAACTACCTCATCAGTATATATATACCCGCAATTTTCAGCTTTTATCTCAAGCGTAACACTGTTTTTACCATACCCTTCAACCGGCACATCCACCTTTATCAGCTTGTCCCCTTCTTCATACAGACTGTTTTTTAACTTAAATGATACAGTAACTCCTGTGCTTGGCAGATAAACCTTGTTATCAACCTCCACAGTCATCACATTAACGGCATTTCTTCCCACCATGTCTTTATCAAACAGGATATTTACCCCCATCCTGTTTGCCATTTTTCTTGCCTTATGAATTGTAAAAAACGGCATGACAACAAGGACAGCCATTACCGTAAATAATGTCCGTCCTCTAAATCCAATAAATGATATTAGTGTAAGCGCAAAAAAAGCAAAATATCTGATTCTGTTGCCAAGCATTATACTACCACTCTACTCCTTTTACATTTTCCCTAAGCATATGAAGCACTGCATCTGCCGTAAGTCCTTCGACCTTAGCCTTTGGACTAAGTACAATTCTGTGTGCTGCCGTAGCATAAAAAGCATCAAGAATATCATCCGATACTACATAATCCCTGTCCTCTAAAAACGCCTTTGCCTTCGACATTCTGACCATCGCAATTCCGCCTCGTGGGCTAAGTCCCAATGAAATCTGCGGACTTTTTCTAGTTGCCTCAACAAGTGCCTGAATAAATTCATACAGTTCATCGCTTATTCTTATGGCGTCAACCTGCTTTTGCGCCTCGATAATGTCTTCCTTAGTTAAAGTTGGCATAATCTTATCCGTACTTTTTGTTGCATCACCTTTAAGAATGTCTATCTCACTGTTATGATCAGGATATCCCATTGAAAGACGTACAATAAATCTGTCCATCTGGGACTCCGGAAGTTTCTGTGTTCCTACCGAACCAAATGGGTTTTGTGTAGCAATTACGGTAAATGGCTTTGGAATCTCCTTTGTCTCACCATCAACAGATACTCTTCCTTCTTCCATAACTTCAAGAAGCGCCGACTGAGTCTTTGGCGATGTTCTGTTAATCTCATCTGCTAAAAGGAGATTACACATAGCAGCACCTTCAACGTACTCAAATGCGTTAGTCTGCTTATTAAACATTGAAAATCCCGATACATCCGATGGCAACACATCCGGTGTAAACTGAACTCTCTTATATTTTAAGGACATAACCCTTGAAAATGACATAGCGAGGGTTGTTTTACCAACCCCCGGAATATCCTCTATAAGCACATGTCCTCTTGCAAGAATCGCTTCAATAACCTTTTCAATTACCTCGTCTTTACCGATGATAACTTTCTTTACTTCATTTTTTGCATTAATGAATTTAGTTGCTAAATCGTTCATCTGATTCCTCTCATTCCTAGACAAGCTTCTGTCCGCAGTTACCACAGAAGTTAGCCTCTCCTGTAGGCTGACCACAGTTTGGACAGAATTTTGGTTTAGCGCCAGGTGCCATACCGCCTGCAGGTGCAGCCTGAGGCTGTGCATAACCGTTATTCATACCGTTCATATTGTTCATGCCATTCATGTTGTTCATCATCTGGTTAGCCATGTTCATTCCCATCATCATGCCTACCATATCAGTTGCAACTCCTGATGTAGCATTTCCACGGTTACCACCCATAGTACCGTTAGTCATGGCATTTGTCATTGCAACCTGCTGATATCTTCCCATATCACCAATCATTGAATTTGCAGCATTTTCATTAATCATTCTCTGAATATTTTCAGGATAATTAAAGCTCATAATATTAAATTCCTTGATTGTCATTCCGGAATCTATAAGCTGCATGTTAAGGTCTGTCTTAATACCATCTGCAATAACATCTGCATTGGCATTAAGGTTAAACATATCCTTTCCTTCTTTGGTAATCCACTTCATCATAAGCTGATCAATCTTAGAAGAAATTCTAAGCTTAACATCCTCAACTTCATATGAATCCTTAACACCTGCTATTGTGTCGATAAGCTTTACATAATCATTTACAACAAAACTGAATGTTCCGTTTGCTCTGATTGGCATTCCACCAGGCATTCCCGGTGCAGGAATGTTTACAGGGCCTTTTGTTCCCCATTTAGACTGAAAAATCTTAGTATTGATAAAGAGAACTTCAGCTCTCATTCCACTGTTAAATCCGAACTTAAATCCTTTAAGTGTTGAAAGGAAAGGTATAATCTGAGACTCAATGTCATAATTACCTTCATCCTTAAAGATACCCTCAATTCTTCCGTTATTTAAGAAGATTGCGTCCTGACCCGGTCTGATGATAAGGTGACTTCCCTTTTTAATCTCATCATTGTGCCACTTATAAAAAATCATGTTCTCATTAGATTCGTTCCACTCAATAACATTTAATAACTGATTTGAAAATAATCCCATAGTATAAATCCGCCTTTCTTGCTTTCACTTATAATATAATTTCTTTTGCCTTAATACCGGCATTATTAAGTTTTCAACATTTCATAACTTCTTTATCAGAAATGACCACCGCTTCCGCCTCCATGGCCACCACCGCCACCGCTGTGGCCACCGCTGCTGCTTTGACGTCTGACTCTTGTTACCGTTGTTCTTATGTAGTCATCTCTGCTAGCTTCAATGGCTGTCCCCGGATTCTTAATGTAATCTCTCTGACTTACAGTCATCTTGCCACCCTGAGCCAGAACAGTAGGAAATACTATAATAGCACTTATTACAACAGCTATAATTATATCAAACCACCACTGTCCGATAAGTCTGTATCCAACCCATTTATCAGAATCCTCAAAGAATGTCAATGCAGCTTCATAGTAATTACCCGCTGACATATCTGAACCCATATCAGAGATGATTTTATCTCTGTGCCCCTGCGATATATAATAATTATCTGAGGAATCATTCTCCCAGCTATATATTGCATACGCTCTGTTATACATATCGATAAACAGCACAAGTATTCCCTTTTCGGTACACTTATTTTCTTTCCTTTTATCCGATATTAATCTTGCCATATTAACGGCATCGTCCTGATACCATTTTGTTGTTACAATAACAACATTTACGTCATGTTCCTTGCTAAATTCATTACATTTTTCATTGAGATCAGCCGCCTGGACTGCGGTATAAAGTCCTGCCTCATCACACACATGCACGTCAGGATTAAACCACACTTCATTCGGTGTTTGACGAACTTCATCCATTGTGTCAGCCAATACAATATTACTGTCAGCTAAACCAAAGCCGACAACAATCAACGCAAACATAAACGTTGCAATAAATCCTGTTAATGCCTTCTTAACCGGTAAGGACATTCCTTTAAAATTCATCTTCATCATAGCAAACTACCTCCGGTAATTACATATATCAGACGCATTACAAAGACTATTATAGCTGATATCGATAAAAAGAATCCTGCCACTCGCGCCTTGCTGATAGGAGGTTTTCCTATAACTTTTCCGGTCTGGGCATTCATTGTAAACATATAGTCCTTACCCTCATAGTTATAATTGAACATCCAGATTGGCATAAGAACATAGTCTGTTCTTTCAGGTGTAATGTTAATCTTCATATCACGGTTGGTAACAGACGTGTATCTACTTACAGAATCATTGACAAAATCAATTGAATATTTTTGCGCACGTTCTTTTACTCTCGGATAAAGTTCCTTGTCATCATAATCATAGCTTTCTGCAAGATAGCCTGCCAGATATGGCGTGTTAAATTCCTTAAGTTCGTTATAATCAAAAGGCTCTAACTTATCCATCGTCTCATCATCCATCTTTATGGACGCATCAACAGGAATGCCTCTCATATCAATGTTGAATTTTCTGTAGACGTTATAATACTTTTTCTCCGTATAATCATAGTTACCGCTTGAATAATGTCTTACAACTATTCCGATTCCGGAAAATACACCTTTGCTTTTAAGAATATACAGCCAGAAAGGTACATATTGACCGGCAAGCTCTCTAAGTCTTGCTGACTTTTTGAATTTGCCCGGCGACAGCCATGCCTTCTTTCTCCACTTATCAAACTCAACCTTAGCCTGTTCCTTTGAAATCTTAAACGGAAGTACATAAGATGGTCTGAGCGCACCATTAAGTCTGTCACCAAGAACCATCGGCGAATCACAGAAACTGCAGTTAGTAGATACAACCTTGGCATCCGTTACAAGCGTAGCACCGCAGTTGGTACAATGAAATTCTTTAACCTGTCTTGCATCCTCTTCAGAAAAATACTGCTTATTTTCATTTTCATACTCCATCTGTTCGTGTTCGGTAAAAGATTCCGGATCATTACCATCATCTTCATTAATGAACACTATGTTATCCATATCCTCAGGTTTACCAAGTTCATTTTCCATATCGGAAATGTTAAGAGTTGAACCACAGCTAGGACATGTCAGCATACCTGATGCAGGATCGAATACCATATCCGCACCACAGTTAACACATTTATGATTAATAACCATGCATTAATCCTCCGCATATATTGTTTTTCTCAAATCATTACTTCTGTATAAATCGAACAAAGGCTGCAGCCAAGCTGGCTACAGCCAAATGCACAAATCAATCAATAATTACTCTGCGCTTGGAGTTCCTGCTGTCTGTCCAAGACTAGCCTTAAGAGCCTCAAGCTCTGCATCAACGTTAACTGATGAGCTGCCGTATTTCTTAGTAAGATCTGCGATCTCATTACCTGTGTTCTGATTAAGTTCAGACATAGCATTTGCTTTATCAAGCATTGCATTAGCCTTAGCTTCCATTCTGTCGAATGCAGCCATAGAGTTGTTAGCTCCGTTAACAGAAGATGTCATGTTATTGATTCTCTCCTGTGTCTTAGCAGCTGCAATCTTACCCTTAATCATGTCTTTACGTGATTCAAGCTGATTGATATCATTAACTAACTTATCATGCATTGCTTTCATGTTAGCTGCATTAGTTGAAGCCATATTGTAAGCTTCCTGAAGCCCCTGCTGCTTAGTTGTAAGAGTTGCCTTCTTCTCTAGGAACTTTCTTGCATCCTCTTCGTTACCAGCCTGCATAGCCTTAACTGCATAGTTCTGCATGTTAAAGATCTCTTCGTTACACTCGTCAAGTGCTCTCTTAGATCTTGCTTCTTCTGCCATAACAGCTGCTGTCTCAGACTTAACCTTTCCAAGGTCTGACTGAAGATTTCTAAGGCACTGATCAATCATCTTCTCAGGATCCTCTGCCTTATCAAGCAATGCGTTAATATTAGCTGACATGATGTCTTTAAATCTTGATAAAATTCCCATTTTTTCTAATCCTCCACTATAAATTAATTTAAATTTGTCCGTTCGCGCTTCATAGAACACATGTATATAATTTTGTTGAAAATGCTCTATAAATCCGCTGTAACTACTACAAGTTTAAATGCTTTTTGCCATACAGTCAAGTTAAAAACAGATTAAAGAATTTTATAAAGATTAATATATTAATTATCAGAGTCTTTCTGCCTCTTCCGTCAGTCTCATAAGCATGATATTAAGGTTACCGTTACGTTCCCTTATCTCATCAATAAACTCTTTTTCGTTGATTCCTTCTTTCTCCTGAATTGTGTATGTAAGTTCAAAAAGAGTTCCAAGATTAATTGTCTTAGCCTTATCAAGTCTTGCCCCGTCTGTGTACTTTTTAAACAGATCATCAAAGGCATCCTGAAAATTCAAGTCCTCAGGAATTGTTATTCTAAGCACCTTTGCCATGTCCTCATTATTACCTGATACAATTAATGAATATACTATAATAGCCGCCAAAACCACGAGTGTAAAAAGAGCTGCATATGAAACGTAGCCCATTCCTACAGCAAGTCCGCTGGTTACTGCAAGGAAGATAAATGAAATATCCTTAGAATCCCCCGGCAAACTTCTGAATCTGACCAGTGTACATATTCCTGCAAGTGAAAATGCTCTTGCAACGTTACTTCCGATAAGAAGAATCATTACTGCCACTATGACCGGCATGATAATAAGTGTCATTGCAAGGTTATGTGAAACCCTTTTTTTCTTTGCAATAACAAAATATCCTATGCCTATCGCAAGTCCTAACACAAGCGCTACTCCTATAGTTGTAAATGTTGTTCCTGCGCTAAGTGATGTTAACACCTCTGTATCGCTGCTAAGTATCGAATCAAACATAAGCCATTCCTCCTTTAAGCTGTCTTGTGAATTCCGTACCGTATTTTGATACGGATACCGGATATAACCTGTATTCAGATAAAAGTCTTGCAAACCATAACGGCACTGCGTTGGTCGCTTTCATCTCCATTATCCACACATCTTCCGGAAACAGTGGATTACCCTTATCCCCCATCTCCAAAGATAAATCTTCTCTTCTTGTTCTTACATTGGTATCAAATGTTAATCTGAAATCTCCGTTATTTTTTTCAAAATAAGCAAATCGGTCATATGCTATGTATAACGCAGGTATGTAATCTATTCTTGAAAGCTCATAGCATATTTCTTTTAGGATCTGCTCATTCATATAAGGCTTAATGCTTGGCATCTGACCTGTATGCAGCATATCCTTTGCCTCTCTTAGCGACAGGCTACTTCTTCTTTTGTTGACAAGTCCGTTATATTTTTTCTTAAATTCAAGAAACACCTCATCGTCAATTGATGGAACGCCATAGCCTCTGAGTCTTAGTTTTTCCTTGTATACCGGCTTTTGAATCGACCTTGTTACTATATCGTTGTCTGCCGTGTCATAATAAATATTGCAAATCGAATACATCTTACCGTCCTTGTTATACTTGTCGGCATCCATATATTTTGCAATTCTTTGTCTTAGCTCACTAAGAACGGATGTGGTTACAAAATACTTTTTTTCATATCTGTTAAAAACTTCGATACTCATAACGCCACCTCCTTTTTTACAGCTTTTTTTATGATTTTATACGTGGATTATAATTAACAAATGTGAACGTACTGTGTAAAGCTTGTGTAAAAAAAGTGTCGCGTTAATTCTAAGTGCACAAAAAAAGAGCCATCCGCCATAACGGCGAACAGCCCTTTGAAACATCAGATTATACAATCAGATTACTCAGCTTTTCCAACTGATCCGAAAAGTTCCATCTTCTCTTTTACTGTAGCCTTGATTGCTTCTGCACCAGGAGCAAGGAGCTTACGTGGGTCAAATCCCTTTCCTTCAAGGTCCTTACCTGCTTCTACATACTTACGTGTAGCATCTGCAAATGATAACTGACACTCTGTGTTAACGTTAATCTTAGCAACTCCAAGTGAGATTGCCTTCTTAATCATATCCTCAGGGATTCCTGTACCTCCATGAAGAACTAATGGCATAATACCTGTCTTCTGCTGGATAGCATCAAGAGTCTCGAAGCTGAGTCCTGCCCAGTTCTCAGGATATTTACCATGGATGTTACCGATACCTGCTGCAAGCATATCAACGCCAAGATCAGCGATTGCCTTACACTCATCAGGATCTGCACACTCACCTGCACCGATTACTCCGTCTTCTTCTCCACCGATTGAACCAACTTCTGCCTCGATAGATAATCCAAGAGCATGTGAAACTGCAACTAATTCCTTAGTCTTCTCGATGTTTTCTTCGATTGGATAGTGTGAACCATCAAACATTACTGAAGTAAATCCAGCCTTGATGCACTTATAGCATCCTTCGTATGTACCATGATCAAGGTGAAGAGCTACAGGAACTGTGATTCCGAGTTCCTCGTCCATAGCCTTAACCATTGCAGCTACTGTCTTAAATCCTGTCATATACTTACCTGCTCCCTCAGATACACCAAGGATTACAGGGCTCTTAAGTTCCTGTGCTGTTAAGAGAACTGACTTTGTCCACTCTAAGTTATTGATGTTGAACTGTCCTACTGCATACTTTCCTGCCTTTGCTTTCTTAAGCATTTCTGTTGCTGAAACTAACATTCTTTCTTCCTCCAATTTTTGAAATAATGTACTCTGATTATATAATAATTACTTTATAAAATAAAGCCCTTAAATATTAAATAGATTCATACATAAGATTATCCTCATAATAATCATCTATTCTTTTCCTCATCTCGTCAACAAATTCCTGTGCAAGTTCCTCTGTTGCGAACCATACATTTGATGTTCCGAATCCAAAAGCCGGTCCGTTACTTCCCTTTTTCTTAGGGACGTTCCATCTTGTATAACGGCTTCTTTCTCCTACCGGCAGAAGGACACAATCCTCTGCTTTTGCCGAAACATTGTATAACTGATGAAATTCATTATCTTCATCTCCGAAAATTGCTTCCTGAAGATAACGATAAACCTTAGCATGCTTGTACCATCCAACTACAACTGTTCTTGAATCATTGCCTTCTTTCTTAGCACACCATATAACCAATACATCCTCAGCTACATCAGCATCCGAATCAACTCCCGGAATCTTTTCTATATGAGTCTGATTTGAATTCTTCTCTCCACTTGCTTTTGATGAAAAATACCCAAGACAAACATCCTCTCCATCCATATCACAAGGTGAAAAATTAAACTGTTCTACCGCATCTGCTGCTGCCTTTGAGCGGGTACTTAAGTTGACTGGCATGTCAACCCCCGGCATAGCTCCTCTATAATATTTCATAAATGCTATGTTGCAAAACAATACTTTCATTCCTACACTACTCCTTTCTCTACCTTCAAAACATATACTATTAAGTATAGCATATTGAGAAAAAAAGTCCACAAAAACACAGTAATATCACAATATTACAATATTACGTCCATAATAAGAGGAGCAGTATCCACAGGATTATTACCGAATTCATAGGCATTTTTCAGAATTCTTCCTGCTGTTTCAAATGAATTATTGTTATCAGTATACATTAATGCAATAACATCGCCTTTATGTACGTAGTCCCCGTTTTTCTTGCAAAGGACAATTCCTGCCGACATATCTATCGTATCTTCTTTTTTCTCTCTTCCGGCGCCAAGTATCATGGAAGCCGTTCCGCAATCATTTGTCTTAATTCTTGTAACGTATCCTTCCACGTCACTTTTTACCTCTTTACAGTAAACTGCTTTTTTGAAATTATCAGGATTATCAATAACCGAAAGATCTCCGCCCTGATATTCCACCATTTCCCTGAATTTTTCAAACGCTTTTCCTGACTCTAACGCCTTGGTTGCCATGTCCATCGCATCCTGCTCACTTTTTGCAACACCCGATATCTCAAGCATAGCAGCGCTAAGTCGTATACATATCTGCCTTAAATCATCCGGTCCTTCACCTTTAAGGACCTTAAGTGCCTCTTTCACCTCTAGCGCATTGCCTATGGCATTACCAAGCGGGATATCCATATCCGTAATAAGGGCGCAACATTTCCTTCCCGCACCTTTACCTATCGCAACCATCTTTTTTGCAAGTTCAACAGCCTGATTATGCTCTTTCATAAATGCGCCGCTTCCGGTTTTTACATCCAAAACAATGCATTCACTGCCTGCCGCTAACTTTTTGCTCATAATTGAACTTGCAATAAGCCCTATAGAATCAACCGTTGCTGTCGTATCCCTAAGAGCATATATCTTCTTGTCAGCCGGCGTAATATTTCCCGACTGCCCTATAACACAAAGACCATTTTTATTTACGCCTTCAATAAATGTATCTTTATCAAGCGTTGTCTTAAATCCCGGAATTGACTCTAATTTGTCAATAGTTCCGCCTGTGTGTCCAAGGCCTCGCCCCGACATCTTAGCCACTTTAAGTCCACATGCCGCCGCAATCGGTGCAACAATAAGTGTAGTCTTATCTCCGACACCGCCCGTACTGTGTTTATCCGCTGTAATTCCTTCTATACCGGACAAATCCAGCATATCACCCGAATGCGCCATGGCCATCGTAAGAAATGTCATCTCATCATCACTGCATCCGTTAAAATACACCGCCATCAGCCACGCAGCCATCTGATAATCCGGAATGTCACCTTTTGTATATCCTTCAACGAGCCACGAAATCTCTTTTTCCGTGAGCTCTTCATTTCTTTTTTTCTTCTCAATCAGGTCATACATTCTCATATACATCCTGCCCTCCCTTGCCTTATTTTTCACAATCAGAACTTCTCCGGATTATTTGCCCGACAATGTATGCGGACCGAATCCGTAAGGCAATAATTCATCAAGGGTATATACATCATATTTCTCTGCACTCGTCGCGGTTATAATCTTAAAATTCTCCGGCTCACAGAACTCTTCCATCACCTGTCTGCATACTCCGCACGGAAAAACCATCTGTGTTCCTCTTCCCTTCATTCCCCCTACAATTGCTATTGCTTCAAATCCTTTTTCCCCACTGCTTATGGCTTTTGCAAATGCAACTCTTTCCGCACACATTCCCGGTGAAAACGCCGCATTCTCTATATTACATCCCGTATACACTTTTCCCGAAGTAGTAAGAAGTGCAGCCGAAACTTTAAAATTTGAATAAGGTGCATATGAATACTTCAGCCCTGAAAGTGCATCCCAGATAAGCGTTTTCGCCATTATATCAAAATCCTTGTTATCCTCGTTGTTATTTGCCATAAGTACATCCTCCTTGATTGTATTTGGTTACCTTCCCGATTATTTCTTTATAGCAGCAATCACCCTGCTTGTTCCAAGTCTGTCTGCTCCTATTCGTAGAAATGCTTTGGCATCAGCAATGCTTCCTATTCCTCCGGCAGCCTTCACAAGAAGTCCTTTAGGCGCATTTTCCACCATAAGTCTGACATCCTCTAATGTTGCACCGTGGGTTGAAAATCCTGTCGATGTCTTTATGTAATCAGCGCCTGCCTGTGCTACAATATTACACATCTTGACAATCTCATCTCCCGTAAGCAGACAAGTCTCAATAATAACTTTTAAGATACGGCCCTTACAGGCTTCTCTTACCTGTCTTATCTCCTCAAGAACCAGATCATATCTTTTCTCCTTAAGATAGCCTATGTTTATTACCATATCTATTTCATCCGCACCGTTGTTAACAGCATCCGCCGTCTCAAAAGCCTTAACCGCCGTTGTCTCACATCCTGACGGGAAACCTATTACAGTACAAATCTTTATCTTTCCCTGTGTATATTCCTTAGCTTCCTTAACCCTGCAAGGACTTATACATATACTTGCCGTGCCGTACTTAATTGCATCATCGCATACCTGCTTTACCTGTTCCCAGGTTGCATTTACTGCAAGAATTGTGTGATCGACATGTGAGCAAACCTCCTGCATGGTGAACATATTCACTATGTCATCAATCCTTGATGTTCCTTCTATTCCGTCTTCACCTTTTTCATAGTCAACCTCAAGATAATCAAGAATAGTAGCTGCAATATTCCCAAAGCCGATGTCTGTCCCAAGATTAACACCGCCTTTTACAACTTCTTTCTTACCGGTTATAAGCCACGGAATGTACTCTCTTGAATGGTCTGTCGAAGGTGTCGACGGGTCACATCCGTGATCTGCGGTTATCATAAGTATGTCATCATCCCTAAGCGCATCTATAAGCTCCGGAATTCTCTTGTCAAACTCAGTAAGTGCATTGGCATATCCGTTCACATCATTTCTGTGACCATACAACATATCAAAGTCAACAAGGTTCGTGAAAATGAGTCCGTCAAAATCCTCTTTCATGTATTCAAGAGTCTTATCAACGCCATCCATATTGCCCGTTGTTCTAACCTTATCTGTAATTCCAGCTCCAGCAAATATGTCATTAATCTTACCGACAGCCTTAACCTTAAGTCCTGCATCACTTATGTAATCAAGCATCGTCTTCTTAGGTGGCTTTAATGAATAATCATGTCTGTCAGCTGTCCTTGTATAATCAGGATATTTTCCCGTAAAAGGTCTTGCTATAATACGTCCCACGCCCCATTTGCCTGTACAAATTTTTCTTGCCTTTTCACAAATATCATAAAGCTCTTCTAACGGGACAACATCATTATGAGCCGCAATCTGCAAAACACTGTCCGCAGACGTGTACACTATAAGTGCTCCTGTCTGCTCATGCTCTTTTCCGTAATCTTTTATTACCTGCGTACCTGAATAAGGTTTGTTGCAAATTATATCTCTTCCTGAAGCCTCTTTAAGCTGCTTAATAAGTTCGTCGTCAAAACCATCCGGAAATGTAGGCATAGGCTCTTTTGAAACCACGCCGGCTATTTCCCAATGTCCTGTTGTAGTATCTTTTCCTTTCGATTTCTCCGCAAGTCTTCCTATAACCCCCTCAAAGCTGTCTGGTTTTACCGTCCAGTCTTCCATCCCGTCTGCATTAAATATTCCAAGCCTTTTCATGTTGGATATATTAAAATTCTCTCCCTTTGAAGCAGCCCTTAATGTGTTGCTTCCTTCATCGTTATACTGCGCAGCATCAGGCATCTGCCCTATACCGACACTGTCCATTACAATTAGTATAACTCTTCCCATCGGCATACCTCCTGTTTTATTTTGCATAACTTATAAATACATTCCCTGCTTTTTCAAACATTTCGGAAGCATTTTTGATTGTCTCAAGTCGTATCGTTCCATCCGAATCCACATACTTTATTTTATTCTTTGAATACGATGTTATAACAACTGCCTGCGTAGGCGATTTCATCGCCATTACCGGGCAGCCTTTACTGATATAATAAAATGTTTCGCTCAAAGACGCGCCTGTAAGATTCAGAGCCTCATGCTTCATATAGTCATTTAACACCTGCGTTATCGGCAATTTGGAATTATCTTTAAATGAACTGTAATCACCGCCATCCGTTGCAATAAGCGTCTTCATGGCAGCGGCCACACTGTCTTCATCTTCTATTATCTGAGCATCTGCCGATTTACCTTCATCAGTTCGTATTCTTCTCCAGATAACATTACCGCTATTGTCATATACAAGTCCCATATTCTTATTAGCAGCCACAACCGCCTCACCGGCCGTTTCACTTATCAGAAGAAGCCCATGATATGAATATGCATAATAAGCACACTCTTTTTGTGACTCTTCCTCGGTTCTTGTTACAGCCTTATCATCCTCGTCTATCTGCGTTACAAGCGCTTTAACCACCTGCGGCTTTTTACTAATCTTAACTGCATCAGGTATTGACATATACCATTCCGTCATTGTTACATCCGTCAGTCTGTAGGAAGTCTTAACCTCCTCTTTTTCACTGTCCGAATTAAAAATATAATCTTCACCACAGGCAACGTATCTTCCACTGTCATCCTTTTTAACCTGATTAATCTTAACCTTGCTTCCCTCTACCGTGGCATCTGTTACAAAGCAGCCATCCGGCACATACTCCTTAATTACTTCACCATCAACATCCGCAATCTCAATAAGAGAAACCGGCATTACAAGGCTTCTGTCCGTCATATATGACACATCATCAGAGCCGGCAAACCCATATATGATATAATCACCAAGTGCTCCAAGAAGTCGTACTGACTTGCCTTCCTTTGCATCTATAGTACTTGTCTGCTCCGTCTCAAGTTTTATGATGTTAATTGAAGCATCCGCATCATCCGAATCCATCCATGCAATGAACCCGCCTTTCACAGACAAAATCATATGATTTTTATCCGGAACCTCAGCCAGAATTTTTAGCTTATCCGTTATCATGTCATATGAGTATATCTCATTATCAAGAGAAAAATAGAATACGTCATGTCCGTTCACATAAAAAACATCACCCATTCTGTCTTCAAGAACTTCATACGGAACGTCACTTGGTATGTACACCTGTTCCTCAATTCTTTGCTCAGCCGAATAATACTTGTAAAGAATTATTCCTTCCCTGCCTTCGTATTCACCGGCATTCATATAACCATAGACAACAAAATCAAGATTACCAAGATCGTCCATTCTGACTATCTTAATGTTATGTTTATCGTAAACATCTCTTATATAATCCGTATTGTCCTGTTTAAATGAAAATACACTTATTACGCTGTTAAGGGCGCTGTTGTAATACCACAGCTGTCCGTCTCTTACAAATGCTATTTTACTACGGTCTGAAGTTGCCACATAATCAGCATTTGTATCGCGGGTAATTCCTAACTTAAACTCATCTCCGGAAAGACTTATAAGGTTAACATCAAAAACAGATTCCATTGTTCTGTCATAACCTAAAAGATACATTCTTGTATCTGTATATCTTATTCTGAATGATTCATTAACCCTGTAAGTCTCCTTACCTGAACCGGTATCTGCACTTACATAGAACTCAAGCTCCACAATTGCAGTGTCATCATTAACATCATGAAGTTTTATGTCTGCATCCTTAACCACCTTAGGTGAAAGCTTGCCATAACTTATAAGATCAAGACTTGAATGAATATTGACATAAGCAAGATCTGTGTTATTCATGGAATTGTCCGGCTCAATATGACTTACAACTTCGGATGCTGTCTTCTTATCAAGCACATTTTCATGAAATTCCATGGCGTAATCTATTATTTTCTTAAGATGGGACACATCTTCTTTTTTTATTATCGAATAATACTTGATCTTATCTCCTCTGTCGGTAACGAGTGTTATTGTGGCAACATATTCTTTACCTGCAGTATACTCTTTTTCAAGATTGATCTTTGCAGTAAGCAGTCCGTCCGCATCTTCAAAAGATGTTATCTGCACCTCTTCAATAACCTTATCATCATTTTGAGGACTAATCTGTACACTTCCTTTTGTAACCGTTGTCTCGCATTCGTCAACCGCGATTTCAAATGATGAATCATCACCCATAGGAATTATACCATCACGTATATAAGTTGTATTAAGACTTGTAGTATATCCGTGCAACGTATTGACACTGTAACCGCAAGTCTTAACTTCCACAATCGGAAATGTTGCTTCACTCATTGAACCTGTCTGAATCTCTATTTTTTTATTATTTTCCTGATGAATATTATGACTGAAATACACTATCGAAAGCACAAATACAATTATGCACACAACCAGTCTGTATAAATGTTTTAACATAGTTTTTACTCCATTTTTCAGATAATATAATTACACCACGATTCCCCCTTAAAAGCAATATGTAATTAGGCTCATTTTACTAATTTACACCTTATTATTTTATTTTCATACACTATATAAAAAGCATTTTCGGAGACTGAAAATGAACGAAGAATACCGCCTTAATCTTTATCCTTTTATACTACGCAAAATAACTGCTTTTACCGAGGGATTTATAGATGAATTAGACAACGATGCAAGCTTTATGTACGACGAATATCCTGACAAAGAATACACTCTTTTAATGATGGATAAACTGCACAAATTACTCGACACTGTATTTTACCCAGAAGATGATGAGCTGTATTCGCTGATGTGCAGCATTGCCGATGCTACATTTGTAAATCAGATATATTTGAAGCGCGCACAAAAAGATTAAACCGTCCGGCAAGTTTTATTAAATATCTTCACAAAACATGGGTGTGGCAATATATATATTTGTCACATCCATAATTTCATCGTACGAAAATGTTACACCTACATTAATGTCGGTCCCTCCTGTACTTACCTTGTCAGGCAATGCTTCACTGTAGCCGTAACTTACGCAGTCCGTACCATTATCACTTATGCTTTTTAGTTCTCCTGCTTTTGTAAAAAGGCACTCATATATAATACTGTTAATCGATTCTATGGATTCTCTTGTAAGTCTTCCTTTGTAGCTTCCCTGTACGGTAATGTATGCTCTTGCATCCATATTCATTTTTTCCATGGCATCAAGTATGGAATTCTTTTTCTTTAACACAGCTTTCGCGCCATCTGTGCCACCATAAAAAGCATCCTTATCAATCGTTGTGCTTACGTTCATATAAAATACATCATCGTATCTTCCTAAGTTAATATCCTCTTTTGATACCTTAGTGCTCCCGCAAATATATTTTATCATATCCTCTTTATTATCCTCATAAACAAAATCACCTTTATATACACCCTTCACATCTATTTTCACACATTCAAATGACGCTTTCGTCTCCCCAAAAGCATCAAATATAATCTCCTGTGTAGCATTTGCCCGAACAAATGTCACCTGCATAAAAATTGCAACAAATGCCACTGCAATATAATAAAAATATTTCTTTATTTTTCCCTTCATAAAAAAATCCCCCTTAAATATGTATGCCACTAGCTTTGACATATTTTAAGGGGGATATTCATCAATTATGAAATATTATGCACTACTTACGATCCGCCAGATTAATTCTTACAAGAGCACGTCTTAACGCTCTTTCAGCTCTTGTAATATTAACTTCACCATCTGTACTCTTAAGTCTTCTCTCCGCGCGAATCTTAGCTTCATTAGCTCTTGTAATATCAATCTCATCCGGCCATTCGCAAACCTCAGCAAGAACAGTTACCTCATCCGGCATTATTCTTACAATTCCGGCAAGCAATGCCGCTTCCTTAACTTCATCAGTTTCATGGATGCGCATAAGCCCCGGTGAGATAACAGCCGTAAGAGGTATATGACCTTTAAGCACACCTATATCTCCTTCAGTAGTACGGAATTCCACCATATCTACATCCGACTCATAAAACACTCTCTGAGGTGTTACTACCTTCAATTTGAATAAGTTTGTATCTTCCATGGAACTTAACCTGCTTTCCGACAATACTAAACTACCTGTTATTATATCTTTCGACTACATCGTCGATACTTCCTGCATTGAGGAAATAACTTTCAGGTATATTGTCATGCTTTCCTTCGAGTATTTCCTTAAATCCCTGAATTGTCTCAGTGATAGGAACATACTTACCCGGAAGACCTGTAAACTGCTCAGCAACGTTAAACGGCTGCGAAAGGAATCTTTGTACCTTTCTTGCTCTTGATACGACAATCTTCTCATCTTCCGATAACTCGTCCATACCAAGAATTGCGATAATATCCTGAAGTTCATTGTATCTTTGAAGTATCTCCTGAACTCCTCTGGCAACCTTATAATGCTCTTCACCTACTACTCTAGGATCAAGAATTCTTGATGTCGATTCAAGTGGATCTACGGCCGGATAAATACCAAGTTCAACTATAGAACGCGAAAGAACCGTTGTAGCATCAAGGTGGGCAAATGTTGTAGCCGGAGCCGGATCGGTAAGGTCATCAGCAGGAACGTATACAGCCTGTACGGATGTTATTGAACCGCTCTTTGTTGATGTGATTCGCTCCTGAAGAGCACCCATCTCAGTCTGTAATGTTGGCTGGTAACCTACAGCTGAAGGCATTCTTCCAAGAAGGGCTGAAACCTCTGAACCAGCCTGTGTAAAACGGAAAATGTTATCGATGAATAAAAGCACATCTTTTCCGCCTTTATCACGGAAATACTCTGCCATTGTAAGTCCTGTAAGACCTACTCTCATTCTCGCTCCAGGTGGCTCGTTCATCTGTCCGAACACCATGGTTGTCTTATCTATAACACCCGATTCCTGCATTTCATAATACAGGTCGTTACCTTCTCTTGTTCTCTCACCTACACCGGTAAATACTGAATATCCACCATGCTCTGTTGCTATGTTAGTGATAAGCTCCTGAATAAGTACGGTCTTACCTACTCCCGCACCTCCAAAGAGTCCTATCTTACCACCCTTCTGATATGGGCAAAGCAAATCTACGACCTTAATACCTGTTTCAAGCATCTCAGTTGTTGTAGACTGTTCCTCAAACTTAGGTGGTTTTCTATGTATAGGATTATATTCTTCTACCTGTGGTGGCTCCTTCTCATCAATTGGGTCACCAAGTACGTTGAACATTCTTCCAAGTGTCTGCTCACCAACCGGTACTGTAATAGGTGCACCTGTTGCTATAGCCTGCTGGCCTCTTACAAGTCCGTCTGTCGGTCCCATTGCTATACATCTTACGGTATCATCACCCAGATGCTGTGCAACCTCAACCGTAAGACTGACACCTGCGTTATCAATCTTAATTGCTTCTAATATTTCCGGCAGTCTGCCCTGCTCAAATTTTATATCAAGCACCGCACCGACAATCTGCGTAATCTTACCTAAATTCGTATCTGCCATACGCTGGTTTCACTCCTTTACTATGAAATGGCTGAAGCTCCGGCAACAATCTCGGTAAGTTCCTGTGTTATCGCTGCCTGTCTTGCTCTGTTATATTTTAACGACAAATCGTTTATCATCGTCTGTGCATTGTTGGTTGCATTATCCATTGCCTGCATTCTTGCACCATTCTCACTGGCGATTGACTCGATAATTCCACCATAAATCAAGCTGTTGATATACTTTGGAACAATCATATCCAGTGCTTCTTCAGGATCCGGCTCAAAATTCATGAGAGTAAGGGATTCAATTGTATTCTCCTTTTCATTCTCATCCTCATCGGGCTTGTCAACAGGAAGCAGTCTTATGCATACAGCCTCCTGACTGACCGTATTTTTAAACACGGTATACACAAGGAAAATCTCACCGTACTCACCGTTACAATATCCTTCAAGGACATCTTCTCCGATACGTACAGCATCGGAAAACAACGGTTCATTTATCACATCCGAATAGTCATTCTTAATTGTATATCCACGACGTGCAAGAGTGTCTCGACCTTTGCGTCCTAATGCAAATATAACAATATCTTCTTTTTCTATTCCCGATTCCGTAACCATCTTAATGGCATTAGAGTTATAACCTCCGGCAAGACCTCTGTTACCTGTTATAACAATAAACGCCTTCTTTGTGGACTGTCCCTGTCTTAAAAAACGATGGTCTATAGTACCTGCCTTGGCAATAACCTCGGTAATAGTTTCATACATACAGTCAAAATAAGGTTTGGTATCCTGTGCTACTCCCTTTGCCTTTTGCAGCTTGACGGTTGAGACCAGTTTCATGGCTTTGGTAATCTGCTGCGTACTTGAAACACTGCTCTTACGCCTTTTTATGTCTCTCATTGAAGCCATAAATCAAACCTTCCTTTCTTACTGTGCAAACTCCTGCTTAAATTCATTTATTGCCGAAATAAGCTGCTGCTCATTTTCCTCAGTTAAGACTTTTTCTTCTCTTATCGATGTAAGAACCTGAGGATACTTTGTATCCATAAATTCAAAAAGTTCTTTCTCAAAGTTACCTATATCCTCAACTGCCACATCAATAAGCATCTTATGTGTTGCGGCATAAATGATAACAATCTGATACTCTACCGGCAATGGCTTGTACTGAGGCTGTTTAAGAATCTCTCTGATTCTCTCACCTTGTGCAAGCTTTTCCTTTGTATCGGCATCAAGATCTGAACCAAACTGTGAAAACGCTGCAAGCTCTCTGTACTGCGCAAGATCGATTCTTATGGTTCCGGCAATCTTCTTCATTGCCTTAATCTGAGCTGCACCACCAACTCGTGAAACTGAAAGTCCCGCATTAACAGCAGGTCTGAAGCCAGAGTTAAACATCTCTGTCTCAAGATATATCTGACCGTCCGTTATGGAAATAACGTTGGTTGGTATGTATGCAGATACATCTCCTGCCTGGGTTTCGATAATAGGAAGAGCTGTGAGCGATCCTCCTCCAAGCTTATCAGAAAGTCTTGCTGCACGCTCTAACAATCTTGAATGAAGATAGAATACATCTCCAGGATAAGCCTCACGTCCAGGTGGTCTCTTAAGAAGCAGGGAAAGTGTACGGTATGCAGCTGCATGCTTACTTAAATCATCATACACAATAAGTACATCCTGTCCATTCTCCATCCACTCTTCGCCGATTGCACATCCTGAATATGGTGCAATATACTGAAGCGGAGCCAGCTCACTGGCTGTTGATGCAACAACAGTGGTGTAATCCATTGCTCCGAATTCTTCTAATGTCTTTACGATTGAAGCAACAGTTGAAGCCTTCTGTCCGATGGCAACATAAATACACTTTACGCCCTGTCCCTTCTGATTGATTATCGTATCTATGGCAATAGCAGTCTTTCCTGTCTGTCTGTCACCGATAATAAGCTCTCTTTGACCTCTTCCTATCGGAACCATTGAATCTATCGCCTTAATTCCTGTCTGCAAAGGTGTATCAACTGACTTTCTTGAAATAACACCCGATGCAACTCTTTCAATCTTTCTGTATTTTGTAGACGCTATAGGTCCTTTTCCATCTATAGGCTGACCTAATGCATTAACTACTCTTCCAAGCATCTCATCGCCTACAGGAACCTCAACTACACGCCCTGTTGTCTTAACAATATCGCCTTCATTAATGCTCTTTGAATCTCCCAAAAGAACAACACCGACGTTGTCTTCCTCAAGGTTAAGTGCCATTCCGTACACATCCCCCGGGAACTCAAGCAGTTCTCCCTGCATGGCTTTCTCAAGACCATGAACTCTTGCGATACCGTCCGCAACCTGTATTACCGTTCCCACATCAGATACATTGATGCGGTCAACGTAACGCTCTATCTGTTCTTTAATAACTGAACTGATTTCTTCCGGTTTTAATACCATGAGCTTTGTCACCTTTCCTAGATTTTTTCACCGTAATTGCATGAACAATTCGTACAATTACACATTAACGGACAAGAGTTCCTTTGATATTTTATCAAGCTTTGTTCTAACGCTTGAATCCACAACTCTGTCACCGATTCTGATAATAAGTCCACCTATGATATCTTCATCAACCGTGTACTTTATCTTGAAACTTTTATACTTTGTAGTTGCTATAAGCTTTGCATTAATCTTTTCTTTAAAATCCTGTGTCAGTTCCATTGCACTGATAACATCAGCGTGTCCTATCAGTCTGTATTCATCTGCAGACTCAAGGAAATAATCAAAAACCTTAACAATGCTTCCTGCTCTTGATTTGTCAATCATGGTAACCATAAGTCCCATAATCATATCTGACACTTTTCCCTTAAAAATGTTTTCAACTACATTTATTTTTTCCTGCGTGCCTATCTTTGGATGCGTGAGAATGGTTAACAATTCCTTGTTTTCCAATATTATTGTTCTGACGAAAGCAACCTCATCAGCCACGGCATCTAAAGCATTACTTTTTAAAGCAAGCTCAAACAACGCCTGCCCATACGTATCAGCTACTAATTTTGCCATGTTTTATCACCCATTTCTCTTAACGTCTCATCAATAAGCTGCGCCTGTTTTGTACTGTCAAGAGACTGTGCCACAAACTTTCCTGCAAGACTTGTGGCTACCTCAATGATCTCTGTCTTAACCTCATCTTTTACTCTGTTCTTTTCAAGTTCTGCTTCCTTTTGAGCTCTGTCTGTGATTCTCTTTGCCTCAAGCTTTGCCTCGGCAACAATCTCATTCTCTCTGTTAAGGGCTTTCTTTCTTGACTGTGCCAATATCTCATCAGCTTCTTTACCGGCGTTCTCAAGCTTTGCAGTATACTCTTCCTTAAGTTCCTCTGCCTCTGTCTTATCAGCCTTCGCCTGTTTGATATCATTATCAATCATCTCCTGGCGTTTCTTCATAAGATTTCTGGCCGGATTAAATAACAAATATGACAACAGTGCATAAAGCACCATCATAGCTATTGCAAAAATAAGAGCATCAAACAAAAACTGCATATCAAGACCAAAGATAAAATCTGTCTCAGGTTCACTGACAGCAAAAACCGGCATCATACCGCAAGCGCCTCCTTGTAATAATCCACCCACTTTGCGGCCTCCTTTCTAGCGTTATTTAACCGGAAATTAAAGCTTTTTGATAAGTGGGTTTGCATACAACAGAATAATTGCAACCGCAAATCCGTAAAGACCTGTCGTCTCTGCTACCGCCTGACCTAAAAGCATTGTAGACATTATATTACCCTTTGCGCCCGGGTTACGTCCTACTGCTGCCGCACCCTGTCCTGCAGCATAACCCTGTCCTACACCGGGACCGATACCAGCTATCATTGCTAAACCTGCACCGACAGCCGAACAAGCTAAAACTAATCCTTCGTTTGTAATGTTACTCATTGGAATATCCTCCTTAAAACATTTAATAAAATATTTAATACATAGTGAGACTACTCTGTTTCAAAATTCTGAGAAATAAACGTCATAGTCAGCATAACAAATACGTACGCCTGAATGCATCCTGAGAAAATATCAAAATAGATATGAAGCACACCAGGCCATGCAATGGTTAAGAACCATGGTATAAGACCATAAATAAGTCCCATCATAACCGTTCCCGATAAAATGTTACCGAACAGACGAAGCGACATTGAAATCGGTGTCGCTATCTCGCCGATGATATTAATCGGTGACAATATAAGCGGTTTGAACAGGTTAGTTACACGACTTACTTTCTGGTACTTAAATCCAGCATAGTGAATCATGAAAAATGTTATCATTGCCAGCGCAAATGTTGATCCGTAATCAGCCGTTGCAGGTCTAAGCCCCAATAATCCGGACAAATTACACAGCACAAGAACAATAAACAATGTCCCTATGTAGTTGGTATATGAAGCTGCATGAGCAATTCCCATACCGCCTTCAACCATGTTATCAACCGCCGAAACAATAAATTCGATAACATTCAGAAAGCCTCCAGGTGCCTTTCCCGGATCAGCCCGTCTTATTGTGATATTTGCCGCAATTGCAAATACCAGCACAATAACGGCCACAATCAAAAGACAAATATGGGACGATGTAAGATAGACATCACTACCAAAAAAGTCCAGCTTGCTGTACCCTTTGATTCCAAAATCAACATCCATCACCGCTGATGATAAAACAATGTTGTCAAGCACTATCTCACCTTCCTTTTATTTTATTTGATAATTTATTCGTAAACGGCTGTAAATACGCCGCAAACTTCACATTCATCATTCCTACAAAAGTCATTATAACACTTATGTATTCCTGAAAAGTAAAAGACACTACAATAACCGCGCCCATTACCACAAGCCTTATTACCGTCTGTATCTTAGAATACTTTATGGCTTCCTTTTCTGCCTTATCAAGAGCTTTATCCAGCGAAAAAAACAAATGAAAGTAAAAAAAAGCCGCCCCGACACTTCCAAGAACAGCTCCAGATACATATGCTCTAAGGTCATGGGATATTATGATTCCAACAAGACACTCTGCCACCATAAGCAGCACAATTCCAATCAGGACCTCATAAAGAGTCTGTCTTGCCTGCGCCATATCATTGTCATCATTTACGCTTTTCTTCTGATTCAATGCCCTTTTCCCTTTCCTTCTTCAAATCTTCAAAATAACTAAGTTCCTTATTCTCCCGTTCCAAATCTTTTGCATACAGCTTCTTTGTAAGCATATAAACATTACGAAACGCCGTAACCACGCCAAAGAAAATTGCTAACGGAACAATAAGATCCGAAGAAGTCCTATTGTAGATTATTACCCCGATTGCAACGCATAGGGCAATAGGAACCATCATTGAAATGCCAATCTGGGTAACCAGTGTTACCGCATACATTATCCTGTGTTTTTCCTTTTTTGAAAGTTCGCTACTTTTCTTCATAAACAAACCCTCCGGATAATGTATTTAAACATACTGACATATCAACAATTATACCAATTTTTGCTCTATTTGTCCACCTGATGTTCAGCATCTTCCACCACTTTCTTAAGTCCGTCAAACTCTCCGCGGTATATGATTCCAAGCAGTTTATCAAGGCTCCTCATTGCCATAATTGCCTTATTTTTGTCTATTAATCCGTTCTCTAATGCATCTGCAAATTCTCCCGAATCCACAACTTCAACTCTTCCATCCGGATATATAACAACATCTAAAAGCAGATCCTCATATACAGCTCTTCCCTCATCGTCCGTTTCGTGCATCATTATAATGTCACAGTACCAGCAAAAAAACTTTCCCTGTAAATTATAAAACTTGCTCACCTTATAACCATCCTTCAAAAAGAAGGCAGACGTTCCCCCAAGTAAATCGTCCCTCGGATGAATGCTTGTCCACTTAGTAATGATAACTTCATCATCACATCTGAGTATTTCATCATCTTTAAGTTCAATAAGTTCATCCGGAATATGTCTTTTTCTAAACAACCTAATAGTTCTACCCATAACCATCACCATCAAAAAACAATCTATTCTTCTATCTGATTAATTCTTCTGATATGTCTTTCATCATTAGAAAATTCTGTGTCTAAAAATGTATCTACAATCTTAAGAGCAAGACCTGCTCCAACAACTCTTCCACCAAGAGCCAGAATGTTGGCATCATTATGTTCTCTTGTGGCCTGCGCCATAAAACAGTCTGTACAAAGAGCTGCACGAACACCTTTTACCTTATTGGCCGCAATTGATATTCCAATACCTGTTCCGCATATAAGAATGCCTCTTTCACACTCTCCGTCTGCAACAGCGTGCGCAACCTTCTTTCCATATTCAGGATAATCCACTGAATCTGTTCCATAGCATCCAAAATCCTTGTACTCAATTCCTCTTTCCTTAAGATGCTTCATTATCTCACTCTTTAACTCAAATCCGCCATGATCACAACCTATTGCTAACATGTCTACCTCCGTTTTTTAACTTATTTATTACAGTTTCAGACATTAGTTGTATTGTCCGAAAGCTTGTATACTACTTTTTTAATGACACGCACAAGTTCCTGATAACATTTTTCATACTCGGCAAGATCGCCTCCGTAAGGATCACTCAGACTTGAATAATCATCTGCAAATTCCGTTATCGTATACACATTTTCATGTATGCCAATGTCATTAATCACACAGTTCTTCTGCTTCTCATTCATCGTAAGAATCAACGTATCGTTATCAGCATCCTGAGGCACCAGTTGCGACGATTTGTGCTCTGATATTGATAGCTCGTGGTTGTTAAGTACCGTCTCCGCCTTAGCATTCACAGGCTCCTCAAACAAGACAACAATTCCTCTTGATGTTACCTCCATATCAGAACTTACGTCTACGCTTTTATATATAGCTGCTGCCATAGCACTTCTGCATGTATTTGCCGTGCTTACAAAAATGAGCTTTTTGAACATTCAATCACTCCAATCCCACCATTTAGTCAGACACTGATTATATTATAGCCCGCCGCTTTAAGCAGACGATTCATAATGGATGTTCCAAATTCATCCCCGGAAAATGATTCTGCAAATATATACTGTATATCCAGTTCATCAAATTCACGCAAAGTTCTGTATAAACCTTTCGATATTGTAAGTTCATCATTTCTGTCACCTACAACTCTTATGTTATCACATTCATACAGATCACATGTCTGAGCGGTTGCAATTACACCACACTTTGCGCCCGCATTACACTTATTTTTTACCATTAAGTTAATTTTGTCAACAACATCTTCCATATTGCCTTCCACAATCATAAGGTCTCCTGACGGTGCATAATGCTTATATTTCATACCTGGAGCCTTTGGCACAAACCCTTTGTCTTTATTTTCGCAAAGTATTGCTTTGTCAAAGCCTATCTCTCCAACAATATCTTTTACCATGGCTGGTGTAATATAGCCCGGTCTTAATATAACAGGCTCTTCTCCCGTAAGGTCTATAATGGTTGACTCTATTCCTATTCCAACCTCTCCCCCGTCTATAATCATATCTATCTTTCCTGAAAGATCATGAATGACATGTTCGGCAATTGTTGGACTCGGCTTACCTGACGTATTGGCACTAGGCGCAGCAATATACACTCCCGACTTGCGAATTAACGATAATGCCACCGGATGATTTGGAAGTCTTACCGCTACAGTATCAAGTCCGCCCGTAGTCTCTTTTGGAACTATAGCACTCTTCTTAAGAATAAGAGTCATAGGTCCCGGCCAGAATTTTTCTGCAAGCCTCCATGCACTTTCAGGTATATCAACACACAGTTCATTAAGCGCATCTACGTCACAAATGTGAACTATCAAAGGATTATCGCTTGGCCTTCCTTTAGCTGCGTATATCTTGCCGGAAGCCTTCGGATTAAGCGCGTCTCCGCCAAGTCCATAGACCGTCTCTGTAGGAAATGCCACGAGTCCGCCTTTTTTCAATATTTCTCCGGCTTGTTCATATACAGCACCCTCATCGTTAACATCTTCAATTTTCTTAACTATTGTATCCATAATCTAAAACCTCACTGTTAAGGTATGATATTATTCCTTCGCTTATTTTCTTTGCAAGCTGCATCTGATATTCATTATCACACAGCTTTTTAGCCTCTTCTTCATTGGACAAAAATCCACATTCCGCTATAACAGCAGGAACGTTTGATTTTCTAAGTATATAATAACTTTTATTATCCTTTTCCACACGGTCATTGTCTTTATCAAGGCCGCGTATACTCTCCTGTATACAATGAGCCAACATCTTTCCTTCAGGAGAATTCTCATAGTAAAAAACCTGACCGCCCTTTGCACTACTTCCGGTAAATGAATTCTGGTGTATACTCACCGCTAACGTTGTACCGGAATTATTAATTATCTCAACTCTTTTCTTTAAATCCGCCCCCTTCTTACCTTTTGCCTCTTCCCCACAAAGAGCCTCATCTTCATCCCTTGTCATGACAACCGTCATTTCACTCTCTGCCAATATATCTCTAAGACAACGGCTTATGTTAAGATTAACATCTTTTTCAAGCTCATTGTCCATACCGACTTTACCCGGATCAAAACCTCCATGCCCCGGATCAATCACCACAACAATATCCGAAGCATCCTTTATTTCATTTTGAAACTTTTCATCAGTGCTTAATATCTCTCCTGCAACCGCTTTTATCTGCTTCCCGTAATTTTGATAAAGAAGTATTGTTCCTACACATATCATACATGTAATAAGACTGATTTTCTCAAAGACACTCATGTGTATTTTTACCGTTTTTTATATATTCTATTTATTAATATAATTATTTATAACCGGCCATACATCCGATGTCTCCTGTCCAAGGCGCCAGCTTGCAATTCCGCCGACCCCTGCCTGCGAAATAAGTTTTACCTTCTCTTCTATTGATCTTGCATCTTCAAGCCACATCTTAAATACATGTGTACCTTTAGTGTACTCCACATAATTCTGCTTGGTCTGTTCATCCCACTTAACTGATGCACCGTTGTCCGATATAACATTGATTGATTCTTTCATGGTTAAATCTTTGTGAGACAATAACACAGTATTACCATCACTACCGCCTTCCTCTTCCCAGAGTCGGTCATAGAAAGGAATTCCTATAATTATCTTCTTAGAATCCTCCACCTGTTCCTTCGTCTGGTCTATAGCAGCCTGAGTCCATGATATCGATGCAACAGAACCGCTTGTCATGGAATTACTGTCATGTTCATCATATGCCATTATAATAACATAATCGGCAACCTGCCCCTGAACCGTCCTGTTATAGAACTTAGAGTATATAGGCACATAACTGTCAACAGAAAGAACCACCTGCTCTTTTCTGCACTCCACTGATATTTCCCTTATAAACTGAATGTAATCTTTAGCAAAACTCTCTTTAATATACTCAAAGTCAATATTAATACCGTCAAGATTATATTCTTTTACCAGTTCCATTAAGTTCTTTGTAAGACTTCTTCTTGACGTTGTATGAGTAAGAATATCTTTGATACTTACATCAGGTGTAAAGTCATTAACCGCTGCCCATACTTCCACTCCCATTTCGTGAGCCTTGTCCACATAATCGTGACTTGCAATCGATGAAATGGAACCGTCTGTATCCGAAATCGCAAACCATGTAGGCGATATTGTATTAACTCCAGGTGCATTTTTCAATAAATCAGACATCATTGCATTGGCATCCTGGTTTGTAACCATATTCCATGTAAGATTTATATCATAATCCTTATGTATGCTTGTGTATACAGGCTTCTCAAATTCACTTTCAACAGTCACATACCTTGTATCCGACATGTCGCCGGATTTTACATAACCTAAAACACCGTCTTTAGTTGCCACTCTTACATATCCTTTTGAGACATCCGTGTTATCACTCATAATATAGTTAAGCTCATCGCCTTTTTTTAATTCCTTAAGAATCTCTCCTTTTGACGAACCGCTATACCTTAACTGTGTATCTTTCTCAACCGTTGCCACAAGTTTATCTTCATCCCACTTGTAACTTAAAACAACTCTGTTTGGATTCTCATAAAACTCACTCTTTATATCTGAATACTGCTCCACAAATGAAAGTGCCAGCTTGACACTGTCTCCTTCATTCTTAACAATAATATGTTCAAATTCATTTTCTTTATCACCTATTAAGTACTGTGTCTTTCCCGGATAAACCTCTATAATCTCATCAGGAAGAGTATATAACAGAACTTTCTCATTATAATCCCAGTAAAAACCCTCATTGAATAACTCTGTCACCATATCAAGGTCAATATATACCTCTCCATCTTCATACGTTAAAAGAGTGCTCTGTATCTCATTTTCCAATATAAGAACAGCTGTGGAATCAGATAACTGTGCTCCCGTCTGTGACTTATAATATTCATCCAGTTCCATTACTTCAGTATTCGGCTTGAACATATTCTTCACCATAAAAAATCCTGCCACAGCCGCAATTGTTATAACTATAAAACCAACTATAAAAACTTTAATCTTCTGACTCATTGTAATTTCTCCCGTAATCCGACTCTTATTCTTCTATCTTCATATCGCCCATATTAATGTACCCTCTTTTTCTCATCATCTCACTGACAATGAACGCAATCACCGCCGGCAAAATAAAATGCATAACTACAATCTCAATAATTATGATTGTACCTGATATGGATTGTTCTCTCATTGTCTGATATGTCATAATTTGACCGACCAGGCCACAGGTTCCCATTCCTGAACCCGTGGCATTGTCAGTCATCTTAAATATACATGTCGACACCGGTCCAAGCAGTGCCGAACTTATTATTGCAGGAAACCATATTATCGGCTTTTTTATAATGTTAGGCATCTGAATCATGGACGTTCCTATACCTTGTGCAACAAAACCTCCGAATTTATTATCTCTGTAACTTGCAACCGCAAATCCAATCATATTTGCACAACAGCCTACAGTTGCCGCTCCTGCTGCAAGGCCCGATAAATTCAATGATATTCCTATAGCTGCAGAACTTATTGGAAGTGTAAGCGCCATTCCCATAAGAACCGACACGACTATTCCCATAACAAGCGGCTGTTTTTCAACACCCCAGTTAATCATGTCTCCGATTTTATTCATCAACGAAGCAATAGGTCGTCCTATCAAAATACCCGCACTACATCCAAAGCCTATTGAAATCGCAGGCGTAAGAAGTATATCAAGTTTTGTTTTACCGCTTATAATACCACCGGTTTCAACCGCAACATACGCAGCTACAAAGGCTCCTAAAGGTTCTCCCGGAATACCTACTGTAAATGATGCTCCCGGCGTCAGTGTTCCGGCTATAATATTAGACGCAAATGCTCCCGTCATTCCTGCCACCGCTGCGGATACAGCAACAAGAGGTGACTGATTAAGCTTCGTTGCCACTCCGACACCTATTCCCGCACCTGTAAGCGTCTTTGCAATAGCCCCCACAACAAGCATGTACTGTCCGAATTGTCCACCTACATACGTTCCGATCTGACTTATTATAGTTCCTATAAGCAATGTTGCAAACAGGCCCAAAGCCATTCCCGATAATCCCTGTATAAGAATCCTGTCATAAATTTTTTTCAATAAATTCATATAAAAGCTCCGTAAAAATAAACATAAAATTAAATGCTAATATACCACATCGCCTTTTATTTGTAAATAAACCGGGCCACGGGAAAATGCAATGTATTATTGTGAGTACGCCATTATTCCTTTAAGCATTCGCTATTTATGTTATTCCTACTTTACCAATTTTTTTAGCCAAAATAGACTATCTTATCCTGCGTGGGCTTTTCATACACATAAAGATTGTCATCCTCGCCAGCATCTTCATCAGGATTCTCCTTATCAGAACCATCTTTTTCTACTGCGGCATCCGTCCCCTGTCCATTCTCAATGTTTTCTTCAAGCTCTTTTCGCACCGCCTTTGTATCATTCTTATCCACTGCGGCATCCGCTGCCTTTGCAACAATATTCGGATCAGATTCAATAAGAGCCTCAATAAGTGCACTTACCGGGTAATTGGCTGTTGCCGGCTTTTGCATACTGTCCTTATATTTGATTGCATAAATTCTGCTTCCCTCACTAAGAGAACAGTCCACCAAAGCTCCCGACATTCTTAAAATCTCTTCTTCATTAACATCAAGCCACAAAGCATTACTTATTTCCTCTTCCCCTGTGGCATATGCAAAATCTATAACCTTCTTACCTGACAACACAATATAATCGCATCCGTTTGGAAATGCTATTCTTATATCCACATAATCACCTGTCTCAATCTTGTCAGACAGTTCGACATATGGAAAATTATGAAGTCTTACATCATCCTTTAGCGAATCATCATTATAAAGCATATCTTCAGTAACAATCAGTCCTCCCTGCAAAGTTATTCTGAAGCGCTCACTTCCTTCCCCCGAAAAGGATGTAAAACAATTATCCGGCACCATATCAGGTGCAACTTCGACCTCTTTTAACATATCAGGACATAATATATCATCTGCATTAACTTTATCAGCAAGAACATACACCTTCACCATATCCTTTTTATCCGCTTCCCCAATTATTCCTCTGCTCATAATTATCTTTCCCGCTGATATGACAAGTGCAAAAAAAATCAACACTGCCACAAAACATAACAGCTTATTCAAGGAACCCTTTCTTTTCAAATCTTTTTATCCTCTCTTTTTCTTTTCCTTTTTTGCAAATCGATGTCATAAAAGCAATCGCAGTTTCGGACAATCTGCTTATATCAGTAACGTACCCCGTTCTTTCAAGCCTGCATCCATAATAATCGTTAATAAGCTTCAATGTACGTTCATCGCACTGTGCAACCACATAATTCCACATATTATCCTCACCGATTGAACGATACCTGTCACAAAAACTGACAAATTCACCAAACACCCAGGGAGCAATATCTGTCGCCACCAGTTTTATATCACACTTATTAAATCGATTCACCACATCAGCCTTCAAAGTTCCAAAATCAACTACAACAACATCAATTCCCTGTTCAAACAGGATTGCAAAATCATAAGTTACATCCGATACATCTGCATATTCAATATTATCCGGCAAATATTTTCCCGCCTTAATTAAACTCTTTTTTACAGATGCATCCGCCACCGCCGTGCTCTTATTTAAATATAAAGAATAAAATTGCGCCATCATCATAGCCAGATGAGTTGCCCCCGCTCCCGGATGCGTTCCCGCCACGCCTACTAAAAGTTTTTCGTTATGCCTTATTACACGCTTTTGTACAGGATTTTTTCTAAATATTTTGCTTATTACACCGACTTTTTCACCTGTGCGTGACAACGCCTCATCAAGCTTAGACAGACTTTCTGTAATTTTCGCCACACTTAGATACCGCTTATCCGGATCATCCATAACACATCTTGTAATTATCTCTTCGAGCACTTTGAATCCCTGTTTGTGTTCATCGCACATATTTCCCGCATACTTTATTCCATTATCGCCTGTGCGCCTTGTTAAATCATTTCCCGGGTTATGTCCGCTGACCAAAAAACTTATAAGGCATCCTATACCGTACACATCGCTTCGCTCATCCGGCCGTCTGTTTACATCATACTGTTCAGGTGCCGCATACCCCCTTGTACCCATGCCAAGAGCCATGTTATCAACCTCACCCAGTATCACGGCCGTTCCAAAATCAACAAGCATCAGCCTCGTGTCCCGAACTATTATGTTAGATGGTTTCAAATCAAGATAAAGTATCCCTCTTCCTGTCTTGTGAAGATAATCAATCACATCACAAATCTGAAGAGAATAATCCACTATCTTCTTAAGGTCTGCACACTTCCACTGCTTTCTTTCTTTTGCAAGGGAAATGCCCTTGCAGTATTCCTCAATTATGTATGAACTAAATTCATCCTCTTCAATATCATAAATAACAGGAATACTCTCATGATGAAGACTCTTAAGAATAAGCGCTTCATTTACAAGCCTGTCATGCAACTCATTGTCCTTTCCTATAACCTTTATCGCTCTTAGACAATCAAGCATGATATGTCTGGCAAGATACACATGACTGTATCCTCCTCTTCCCAAAGAAGCAATTATTTTATATTTTCCAAAAAGCACATCCTCATTCAATTTACTCCTCCTTATCATAAAAAACTGTGGCAACATTCATTGTATTACCTTTGCGTTGCATATTCAATCCATATATTCATTTTTGTAAAATATGCTACAAAATCCGCCCCCTTTTTCGCTATCCATTTTTGCAAAACCAACAAAGTTTATTAGTTTTAATGTAATTGTAATAAAAAGCTGTCCCCACCCATAAAATCTAATAATACAATGTTTTTCCATTACTGATTATGTTGACTTTATGGGCGGTATGTCTTATACTAATCCTACCATTCCACAATTAAGGATGTGATACTATGAAGATTGAAAAACTTAACGACAGACAGATTCGTTGTACGTTGAACAAAAAAGATCTTACCGAAAGAGAACTCCAATTAAGTGAACTCGCTTACGGCACAGATAAAGCCAAAGCTCTTTTTCGCGAGATGATGCAACAGGCATATAATAAATTTGGATTTGAGGCGGAAGATATTCCTCTTATGATTGAAGCAATACCGGTTTCTAACGATTGTCTTGTTCTTGTAGTAACAAAGGTAGAGAATCCGGAAGAACTCGATACAAGATTTTCAAAATTTACAAGTGGTGTTAATCAGGATGATGATGACGATGAGGATTATGAACTCAGCAAAGAATCCGATGAGGATGATACGGTTGATGACAATTCTTCTGACACCGCTGCAAGAGATACAATAATGAATTGTTTCGGTCATATTTCAGACCTTATTGAAAAGGTTGCCAAGCAAACCGGCAAATCCTTCATACCGCTTGACGGAAGTGCCACAGGCACTCACCCTGTTTCAGAGAACGAGGATGATTCAGATAATACATCTGCTTATGCACAGTCTCCTACCTACAGGCTTTATCGCTTTGATAACCTTGAGGTATTAACTAAGGCATGCAGCTACATCAATCCTTTCTTTACAGGACAAAGTATGATTTTCCACTCAAAGAGTAAACATTCATACCTGCTTTTGTTATATATGGATTCACTTAATGATGTCATCTATAACAGAGTTTGCGGTATAATGTCTGAGTTTGCAACACAAGAACGTTCAACATATGCCACACTGGCATTTCTTACGGAACACATGGATATTATTATTGCCAAGGATGCCGTATCTGTTATGTCAAAAATTTAAGACGCAAAAAACGTCACCGGATATCAAATCGATTGTACCGGTGACGTTTTATTTTTTTTATTATAATTAAATTACTTCTTTGAAAGATATGTGTTGATTCCTTCCACAAGCTCATCAACACTAAGGCCGTGTACCATTGCAGCTTCTTCAAGAGACTCTCCTGCTGCTGCCATACAACCTACACAGTGCATACCTGCTGCTGTAAGAATTGCAATTA
Organism: uncultured Lachnospiraceae bacterium; assembly: GCA_902766825.1. Taxonomy (GTDB): domain Bacteria; phylum Bacillota; class Clostridia; order Lachnospirales; family Lachnospiraceae; genus CACXFB01. Next base: position 14,337 of record CACXFB010000097.1, on the reverse strand, counting down.
TTCCTTCATCAACATTTATAATATCATTAATCAACATATCCTTTGATATTCTAGCATCTGACATCTTTGTTTCCTCCTTGTTTATGCATATAATGTCCACATTATAATCTAATCATTCATATCCGTCAAGAAAATTAGTTTTTCAACTTGTTTTATAGATAAAAATCTAGTATTATATACGGAGAAGAATATTAATTTATCTTATCTTTGTAAGGAGGATTTTACCATGGCATTTGTTATTTCAGATGAGTGCATCAGTTGTGGAGCTTGTGCTGCTGATTGTCCTGTTGGAGCAATCTCAGAGGGTTCAGGAAAATATGAAATTGATGCAGATACATGTATCGACTGCGGTTCATGTGCAGGAGCTTGTCCTGTAGGTGCACCTGCTCAGGCATAATTTATATTATCAAACCTTTAGGACCATTGATTTATCATCAATGGTCTTTTTTTGTCGATAAGATTTCATTTACATATATTCTCATATTGATTATTGTATTTATTATCAATAGTATAAATATTTTAAATACGGGAGGTATAAATTTGAATACATATAATCAATCCGAAGAACAGCTCTACAGAATATCTGATGCTGCTTATATTTTAAACCTTAAATCTCATGTAATACGTAACTGGGAAAATGAACTTGAACTTGATACTCCAAGAAGCACAAGCGGTTACAGGTATTACACCAAAAGCGAGTTAGACAAGCTTATCAGCATCAAAAAGCTTAAAGAACATGGATTTTCATTAAAACAGATTAAACTTCTTCTTCCTAATCTGGAGGCTCTTGGCAAGGCTGATGACACAACTCTGACGACCTTAAGAAAACGAATGAATTCAACCGAAATTGCCAACAACAGTGCCACTCCTAGTGCGCAAAATCAGCCAAAAATTTCATCGACCGAATTTGTTGCCGTTATGAAAGACATTATCACCGAAGCAATATCCGATAATATAGATGCAATTTCGCGCGAAATTTCTTCACAGATTTCAGACTCTCTTACAAAAGAAATGAACTATCAGCTCATTCAACATGAAAACATAATAAACGACCGTCTAAAAGCCTTCGAAGGAAAGTTTTCAAACGGTCGCGCTATATCAGGGAAACCAAAAATCAAGAAAGAAAATCATTTTGGATTATGTTCAAGATTTGCGAAACGTGTAAGTTCAGACTGCCACTTAAGCTGAACGGTTCCTGTAGGACCGTTTCTTTGCTTACCGATTATAATCTCAGCAATACCTTTGTCCTTGCTTTCTTTGTTGTAATACTCATCTCTGTAAATGAACATTACAACGTCAGCATCCTGCTCAATGGCTCCTGACTCTCTAAGGTCGGAAAGCATCGGTCTTTTATCATCTCTCTTTTCAACCGCACGGCTAAGCTGGGACAAGGCAATAACCGGCACATTAAGCTCTCTGGCAAGTGCCTTTAGCGAACGTGAGATATCTGAAATCTCATTCTGCCTTGATTCCGATTTGCCGTTACCGGTCATAAGCTGAAGGTAATCGATGATTACCATTCCAAGATTATGTTCAAGCTTAAACTTTCTGCATTTTGAACTAAGTTCTTTTATCGATATGGAAGCAGTATCATCCAAAATCAGATTAGAGCTTCCTATCTGTCTTGCTCCTTCTATCAGGTTTACCCAGTCCTCATCCTTAAGATTACCTGTTCTTATAGACTGGGAATCAACATGTGAATTCATGGCCAGCATACGTTTTACAAGCTGGTCGGTAGACATTTCGAGACTAAATATCGCAGTAGTTACATGACACTTTACTGCCATATACTCCGCAAGATTAAGCACAAATGCCGTCTTACCCATTGAAGGTCTTGCCGCAATAAGAATAAGGTCTGACGGCTGGAATCCTGCAGTTTTGTAATCAAGATCGATAAAACCGCTTGATACTCCCGTTACACTTCCTTTATTCTTTGCAACTGCTTCAATGCTCGTGATAGTGTTAAAAACTATCGTCTTAATATCCACAAATTCTTTGCCGCCCTGTGTCTGGGCAATTTTAAACACTTCTTTTTCTGCCTTATCAAGAATGTTTTCTATATTTTCTTTTTCAAGATAACAATCATTTGCTATTCCCTCTGTTATCTTGATTAATTTTCTTGCAACAGCCTTCTGCTTTACAATCTGCGCATAGGACTTAACATTGGCAGATGTCGGAACCGCAATGATGAGATTTTTAAGGAAGTCAACACTGCTGTATTCCTGAGGAAAATCTTTTTCCTTAAGTTTTGCCTGCAATGTAACCGTATCCACATCTTTTCCCTCAGCGTCTAATTCCGTCATGGCAGTAAAAAGGACACCGTATTGCTGCTGATAAAAATCTTCTTCCGAAAGAATCTCTGCTGCCACCGATATCGCATCTTTGTCCATTATCATGGATCCAATCACTGCCTGCTCCGCCTCTTTACTGTGAGGCTGTACTTTTTTTATTAATGCTTCATCCATATTCTTAGCTCCCGGACAAATACTATTTTTCTGTTACCTTTACAGTCAATGACGCTGTTACCTGAGGATGCAGCTTTATCTTTACGATATACTGTCCAAGACTCTTAACAGGAACATCTGTTGCCATCTTCTTCTTATCAATCTCAAGTCCAAGCTGATCCTTAATGGCTGCTGCGATTTCTTTTGTTGAAACAGAACCAAATGTTCTTCCGCCCTCACCTGATTTCATTCCTACCGTAACACTTGATTCCTCAAGCTTCTTAGCAAGCTCTTTTGCATCCGCAAGTGCCTGTGCCGCAAGCTTTTCTTCATTCTTTTTCTGAAGCTTCAAATCGTTAAGATTCTTTGCATTTGCCTCTACACCTACTTTTTTAGGCAAGATAAAATTTCTTGCATATCCGTCATTTACGTTTACTATTTCACCTTTTTTTCCTAAGGATTTCACATCCTGCAATAAAATAACCTGCATAACATTTCTCCTTTATAAATATAATTTAGATTTCTCCATCCTGTCTCATCTGCGAAACAAGTGCTTTTATCATACTCTTAACCTCATCTGCGCTTTTACCCTCAATCTGGGCTCCGGCCATTCCAAGATGTCCGCCGCCGCCTAATTTCTCCATGATAATCTGAACATTTACCTCATCAATGGATCTTGCACTGATATATATCTTATTATTATAATCCGTCACTACAAATGATGCCTTCACACCAACAACATCAAGAAGTTCATTTGCAATCTGCGAACCGACAATTGTCGGGCTTTCAAGTCCCTTCGAACAACACTCGGTTATCGCAAAATCCGAAGCGAAAATTTCCGTTGTGCTTATCGCCTGGGCAATCACCCTGTATTCTCTCATATCCGTACGCAATGCTTTTCTTATTCTTATAATGTCCGCACCGCTTCTTCTAAGATATGCTGCCGCTTCAAATGTTCTTACACCGGTCTTTGACTGGAAATTATCCGTATCGATTACCATTCCGGCATACATTGCATCTGCCTCCTGCGGCTTAAGTTTTAACTTATCATCAATGTACTGAAGTATCTCTGCAACCATTTCACACGCTGATGATGCAAATGGCTCCACATAAGATAATACTGCCTTATCAATTGCATCCTTTGCCTGTCTGTGGTGATCAAGAACAATAACCGTTTTAATCTTATCAAGCAAGGCCGGGCACTGGGTATACGTCGGTCTGTTAACATCAACAACAACAAGTGCAGCATTGCTTACATCCATCTCTAGCGCCTGCGAACTCGTTATAAGAGCTCCCTCTGCATACTCTGTATCCGTCTTAACTCTCTCAACGATTGGACGAAGTGACGTATTAACATCATCTATAACAATGTATGCTTTCTTTCCAAGCACCTTTGATATACGATAAATTCCCACTGCCGAACCAAAACAGTCCACATCAGGAATTGAATGTCCCATTACAAACACAACTTCTTTTGTCTCAAGTATTTCCTTAAGTGCATGAGCTTTAACTCTTGCCTTAACTCTTGTACTCTTTTCAACCTGGACACTCTTACCACCATAATAAGTAACCTTTTCGAGATTCTTGATTACAACCTGATCACCGCCTCTTGCAAGTGCAAGGTCGATGGCCGCTCTTGCATTATCGTAATTGGCAATAAGCTTTTCTGCGTCCGCACCGATACCAAACGACAACGTAATACTTATCTCATTACCAACGGAAATGGTCTTGATATCCTCAAGCAATGAGAATTTATTTTCTTTTAGCTGTTTAAAATATTTATTCTTGAAAACAACAATATATTTATCCTTTTCAAGTTTTTTGACTATAGCATCAATATTTTGAAAATATTTTGTTATCTTTCTTTCAACAAGTGCTATAAGAAGTGATCTTTTTATCTCATCAACACTGTCAAGCGCTTCCTCATAATTATCAATATACAAAAGACCTACTACTGTCTTTTGTTCATCATTCTCTTTAATAACCCTCATAATGTCCGTCTCATCATACAGATATAAAGCAACAAAAGCGTTTTTTTCCCTCTCCTGCTCATCCCAAAGCATATCAACATCTCCAAAAAGATCCGCCGTGTCAATTCCCCTTATCTGGACTCTGTAATTAATGTCGTTAAATACAACATGAAGTATTTCATCCAATCCTCCGCGTGGAAACTTCTCATATGAAATCTCCGGTATGACATTGGCAATATTCTTCTTTGCCGATTTGTCATAATTAATTACCTCAAGAAATTCCTTGTTACCCCATATCACACCGCCCTCACTGTCAAGAACCGCAAATGGGATATTCATCTCCTTTAGCAGCCTGTTCTGAACGGTATCATAGTTGACACAATACTTTGTAAGTGCCCGTATTACTTCCTTTGACTTACGAAAATACATAGCCACCGCAACGGCATCGTATATAAGCACACAAACAGAACATATTATAGCCGCTGTGTAATTGAAAAAATACAGCGAACCGGCACACAAAGTAAGAAATACCCCCATATAAAGAGGCCATCTGAGATAACTTCTTAAAAGACCGGAGTCATTTCTTTTATCCTGTTTTTTCTGCGTCATACCAATCCTCTATTCCGGACGAATATTTCATATTACATCTGCCCTCGTCCGCAGACAGACACACTACTTTCTACTTTGCAAGAATAACTGCCGACAGTCCCGGCACTTCAATCGTTGTGTTTGCAGTTGCAAGTGCCGTTGTACCTGCTTTTTCAGCATTAGCAAATACACTCCAGGTTCCATCCGGTAATTCAGCCTTATATGCATCATCATTTCCGTTAATTATTACATAAATCGAATCACTTATGTCTCCTGCATTTTTTGCATCAATGGAAAATGCTACTACACCTGCATTTTCTGTATCTGCAAATTGTATACAGCCGGCAACCTCATCCTCTGTCGTCATTCTAAGAGCTTTATGAGCTTTTCTGAATGAAATAAGTCCTTTGTAGTATTCCACTACATCTTTGTACTTATCCTTGCGTTCCCATTTGATGCTGTTAACCTCATCACTGCTGTTATAACTGTTCTCCTCATAGCCGTCTTTTGTAGGCTTGCTTCTAAGCATTTCTTCTCCGGCCTGGAAAAGTGGTATTCCCTGTGATGTAAATATTATTGCGGCAGAAAGCTTATTCATTCTTATCTTATCCTGCTCACTTGCGTCAGGACATGTAATGTTAAGTTTATCCCACAAAGTCCAGTTATCATGAACAGAAACATAGGTTATACACTGGGTAGGATTTGATGCCCAGAACTTTGGACATTTTTCCTCATTAAAATATTCCTGTGTCTTAATCTGCGGATGCTTTGTTGCACCGCAGATACCAAACTTTATGGTGTTAACCATAGACTCAAGCGCCTCACCGCTCTTTTCTTTAAGTCCCCCGTTAATAAAACCTTTATCCTCCTCATCCATTACGCTTCCCTTTATCGCATCTCTTATATCATCACTGAATGCTGCAATGAGCGGGAACTGTTTTGCATTGTCCTTAAAACATGCTTTTTTCTTATCAAGAAGACTCGGTCCTCCGTTCCATCCTTCTCCGTAAATGATAATAGAAGGATTAATCTTCTTAAGTTCCCTTGACAATTCATCCATGGTTTCAATATCATGAACTGCCATAAGGTCAAATCTTAATCCGTCAACATGATATTCCTTAACCCAGTATTTGCAGGAATCAATCATGTATTTTCTAAACATTAATCTGTCAGATGCAGTCTCGTTACCGCATCCCGAACCATTCGAATTAACATGTCCGTCATTTCTGTAATAGTAATTAGGCATTGTCATGTTAAAGCATGAATCGTACGCTGAAAATGTATGATTATATACCACATCCATAATTACACGTATGCCATTCTTATGAAAACCTGCTACCATTTCCTTGAATTCCTTTATTCTGACGTGTCCGTCAAAAGGATTGGTAGAATACGATCCCTCAGGCAGATTGTAATTCTGAGGATCATATCCCCAGTTAAAATTCTTATTATCCGGATCAGCTTCATCTATTGTCTGATAATCATATGAAGGAAGCAAATGAACATGAGTTACTCCAAGTTCTTTCATATGGTCTATACCGGTTGAACTTCCCGATTTATTGACCGTTCCATTCTCTATAAGACCTAAAAATTTACCCTTTGCCTTTATTCCCGAACTCTCATCTATGGAAATATCCCTTACATGCATCTCATAAATAACCGCATCCGTCATCTGATCAAATTCAGGGGACTTATCCTCATCCCATCCATCAGGATTGGTGTTGCTGAGATTAACTACCATTGAACGTCTTCCGTTAACGCCCGCTGCTTTGGCATATGGATCAAATGTCTCATTTGTGACATATCCTTCGCCCTCATGATACTCATAAGCTACGTTCTCTCCGTTACTTCTGTCCATGATTCTTATGTCTTCAATCATAACAAAGTAGGTGTAATAAACACCTTCCAGATCACCGTCTACCGTAACCTCAAATACGCCTTTATCACCTTTAATCATAGGTATCTGCATCATAAGGTCATCTTTGTATCCGCTCTTGTAAAGGTTTACCGAAACCTTAGATGCCACAGGTGACCATAATTTAAATGTCGTAGCATCTTTACTGTATGTAAAACCTAAATCATTTCCGTCATAGTAAAACTCGCGATTAAATTCATCTGATGAAAAAAACTTTGAGCAGTCATTTTGAAGTTCTTTAATATACTTTTGCATTTATTCCTCCATGAATCTGATTCTAATAATTTATCGCACAATTACTAATGATTATATCACAAATCCATACAACAGACAAGTTTAGGTAAAAGTATCGTTGACATTTATTTTTGGTACAATTATAATTAGATTTGATTTTTATAAAAATATTGAATGAGGTGCTAATGGTGGACGATACATTTGACATTTTATCGCTTTTTAAGTTACTTTCAAAACATATAAAAATAATAATTGCAGTATCAGTTGCTTTCGGAATTGCTGCTTATCTTATATCAGCAATCCTTATACAGAAGAAGTACACTTCTTCCGTACAGCTTTATGTTGAGAACAAGTCAGCTGCCAACGAAACCACAAGTCTTACAACCAGTGATATTTCCGTTGCACAACAGCTCGTTGATACATGTTCAATTATTTTTACAAGTTCGGCTGTTTTTGACCAGCTTGCCAAAGAAGTAGATTACACTTCAGAAGAACTGGCATCTATGGTATCGGTTGGTGCCGTTAACAAGACTGAGGTTATGAAGATAACTGTTACATGTACTAACCCAAAAGAAGCAAAGCTTATAGCACAAAAGCTCTGTGAGATTTGTATTACTGAGTATGAGAGAATAATCTCAACCGGTACAATACGTGCAATCGACCAGCCGAAAGAAAGCAAGCGTGCTTCATATCCTAACAACAAACTTTACGGTCTTACCGGATTGTTGATAGGTTTCTGCCTTACATGTTTCATCATAATACTCAGAAATCTCCTTGATACAAGAGTCAAGCCAGATGACAATCTCGCTGAAATATATGACATTCCTGTATTTGCAGAGATTATGGACTTTGAAAACAAAACAAGTATTGCACATTCATACAGATATGAATCGCACTAATGACCAAGTAATATTTTCAAATTAAATTTTATTATGGGAGACTAAAATGAAAAAGAATAATGGTAAAGAAAGAGTTTCAAAAAGAAAAAGATATGTACTTACTGAGACAACACCATTCATAATTACAGAAGCATACAATATGGCAAGAACCAATCTTACATTCGCTCTTGCCACTTCAGATAAGAATTCCATCGTATTTACAAGCTGTAACCCTGCAGAAGGAAAGTCTACCAACTGTGTAAACTTTGCAATTACACTTGCAAATGCCGGTTCTAAGGTTTTACTTATTGACTCAGATCTTAGAAAACCTACAATGCATAAGCTTTTAAAGCTTGCCAACAACAAAGGTCTTTCTTCTATAATTTCCGGTCAGTGTTCTATCAATGACGCAAGAAATCTTGACGTACGACCTAACCTTGACGTAATTACGGCAGGTCCTATTCCTCCTAATCCGTCAGAACTTTTATCTTCACAGATAATGGTGACATGTCTTGATCTTCTTTCAAAGAAGTATGACTATATATGTATAGATACACCACCGATTAACGTTGTATCAGATGCACTTCTTTACAACAACTTAACAGCCGGAATAATATTTATCGTAAAAGAAAACTATACACATCACGGCGATATTACATCAGCTCTTGATAAAGTAAATATAACTAATGGTAAAGTGCTTGGAATTATTAAAACAGCTTGTAATCCTGAAGAAAAAGGTTCTCATAGTTACAGCTACAAGTACAAATATGAATATTCAACACCAACATCAAAAACTGATTCTGCATCATCTTCGAATAACGCAAAATAACGAGGACGTACAATGATTATTGATTTTCATTCACATTTACTTCCCGGCATCGATGATGGTGCTGTGGATTTAACTGTAACAAAAGGAATTATAGATAAACAACTTTCTGACGGAGTAGATACAATAGTAGCTACTCCTCACTATTATTGTGAGCAACAGTCAATAGATGACTTCATTGTAAACCGTGACAATGCTTACAATAAAGTTGTCGATTATTATAGCGAGACAAACCTTCTTATGCCTAAGATTATTCTTGGTGCAGAAGTCTATTACTCTCATTACCTTAACAGTGTAACTGATTTAAGAAAGCTTTGTATTCAGGGAACCGATTATCTTATGCTTGAACTTCCTTATAAGGAAATTACCCCGGCCATAATTGACGGCGCCTTAAATCTTGCTGATGCAAACGGTGTTAATCTTATAATTGCACACATTGAACGATACCTGCGATTCACTTCGTACAAAAGCTTACTTCCTCTTTTACAAAACGGGGTTTTAGGTCAGATAAACTGCTCATCAATAATAGATAGCGGTTCAACAAGAAGAAAAACCTTCAAATTCATAAAAGACGGTTATGTACACATTTTAGGTTCCGATGTACACAATACATCAAGCAGGCCGGCATATATGGGTGAAGCAATCAAAGTTCTAAGCAAAAAGTTTTCCCCATCATTTACCGCCGGTATTATGAATAACGCTAATGATGTACTTCACAATCTAGACATTGATGACATATATTAAACGATATATGTCATCTTTTTTTATATAAATTCTCCTTCAAAATATTTTATAAATTCCTCTCTTTTTTTCTCAAGTGACTCTAATTTTAATATCTTATCAAGCATCTTTTGCGACAGCCAGGTCTTACGCCTGTTATAATAATAATCCGTTATTTTCCACAGCTTTTCAGGAAAGATTATCAAAGCATATAAAACCGTAATTTCCGCCGAGGTGACGTCATTATGCTCTTTGCTTCTTGTATTAATATATGTATTAATCATTTTACTTCCAATATCATAATCCCAATTATTTTTCTCCATAACTTTTCTTAGCAGACTATATAAATCATATATCTGTATTCCCACCGATGCTTTCTCAAATCCCGTCACCGCACATCTGTTATTACTTCCCTCTTTGTTCATAATAATATTATGGTGCGTATATTCGCCATGTGTAACACTGCCATTTATGATGACCTGCTTCATCAATTTATCATAATCACTGTTATCAAGCTGCTGCATGGCATACAAAGGCTGCCTTGCAAACATTGAATAATTTTTAATATATTCTACCTCAAAATCATTTTTCTTTTTCTTTGCACACATATACCGAAATACTCGTCTAAGTTCCCTTGCGTGATTATAAAGTGTATCCTTAATGTTTCTTGTCGGCACAATAATTTTAACTTCCCTTTTCTCATCCTTTGTACTTGCCGCACTTAAAATATCGGCTTCTTCACTAACCGGTTCTTCCTCCTGCATGCTCTCTAAAAAACTAAAATCCACGCTATGAAGCATAGTGTGGATTTTAGCCAGATTATCCACAGCATTTAAAATATCTCCTTGTGAGATAAGGTCACATTCTTCGCCTTCAAAATAATCACGAAGCACAAATCTGTTCCTATATTGATTCTCGCTTATAAGATTTTTGCTTCTGTTCTCACAAATCATATCTACATCACTGTATCCCTGATTTTTTAAATGCTGCATTATATAGTTTACCAATCTGGCTTTTCCTTCACCAAAACGGTATTCTCTTAGTATTTTCTTTTCCGTCCCTGTATCAATTACATATGCCCCTTTTACTCTGTATACCCTGTTTATATCCAAATCGTATTGATTAAAAATAACATCATTCTTATCCTCACAAACCATTTTCATACTCCTTTAACATCGATATCTATGTCTAAGTGTATGAATGTATGTCTTAAATAATTCCTGTTATTCTCTTTGCAATTTGTATTAAATCTTCTTCATTATTAAGCCCAGGATCCTCAATAACACTTTCCAACAGACTGTTTAGTATCTCTCCCATCATAGGTCCCGGAGCAATACCTGCCGCAATCAGTTCTCTTCCACCAATCTTTAAATCTTTAACGCTTAAACATTGACTGCTTTTTACGATCTCTTCGTAATTAATTAGAGCATCCTTTTGTTTTTTAAACTTCTCACTGAAAGTTGTAGGATTTTGTCCAAGAATATCCGCTCTTTGAACCAAGAACAGCAACTGTGCATATTCCTGCCCAACTTTACTTAAAGCACGTCTTACGGCCCTTATATCATTCTCAAAACGATAATCGTGCCATCTAATAAGATGACAGGCAGTGTTAGCTGTATAATTATCAAACTTAAGCCTTTCAAACACTCTTTTTGCAATCTCTACGGACTTTTCCGGATGACCTTTAAAATGTGCCACACCCTTCTCATCTATTGTCTTCATAACAGGCTTTCCGGTATCATGAAGTAACATTGTCCACTTAAGCATGAGTCTGACCTTTTCATCATCAAGTATGGAAAAATCCATACATTCATCAAACTGTGCCACATTGGAATCATCTTTCTCATATCTTTTGTCTACATATTCAGTTGCAACCAGCGTATGCCTTCCAACATCATATATATGATTAATATTCTCCTGAGTGGTCTCTAACATAGCATCAAATTCCGGAAGTATGACTTTACAAATACCTAACTTTGACATCAAAATAAATCTGTCACAATTATCTGACAAAAGCATCTTATCAAGCTCTGTCTTGATTCTCTCAGCACTCACATTTTTAAGATTAGAAGCTAACTCACTCATCGCGTTCTTAGTCTCTTCATCTATTTCAAAACCTAACTGTGCTGAAAATCTTATCGCACGAAGTATTCTAAGAGCATCCTCACTAAATCTGTCATGAGCATTGCCGACACACCTGATGATGCCCTTTTGCAGGTCCTCTCTTCCTCCGTATATATCCACCAGACCAACAATGTCATTATACGCCATTGCATTAATCGTGAAGTCACGTCTCATCAGATCTTCTTTGAGATTAGATGTGAAAATAACCTCCTTTGGATGTCTGTTATCAAGATATTCACCATCAATTCTGTATGTAGTAACCTCGTATCCGACTGAGTTAAGTATAACGCTGACCGTGCCATGCTCAATTCCCGTATCAACAGTCTTTTTAAATATATTCTTTACCTGTTGTGGTGAAGCATCAGTAGTTATATCCCAATCATGAGGAGTTTTTCCAAGAAGACAATCCCTTACACATCCGCCCACGGCAAATGCTTCGTAACCATTGTCATAAAGTTCATTTATAATATATATAACATCCTGTGGCATCTGCATAAGAAATCACCTCCTATTTTTCATAATAACTTTACTCTGCTTTTAGTATGCCTTCCCCCAATAAACCATCTTACGTGCAGGTTTACCGCAGCATACACATGTATCTGTAATCTGTTCCTGTTCAAAAGGCATACATCTTGAAGTTGCAGTTGTATCCTCTTTAATCTTTATCTCACATGCTTCATCACCGCACCACATTGCCTTGATAAATCCAGGTTTATTTGCAACAGCATCTTTGAATTCTTCATAATTGGTAGCAACAAATGTATGCTCATCTCTGTGTGCACGTGCTCTTTCAAGCATTTCCTTCTGCATTGTCTTAAGTACTTCGCCAACCTTAACTTCAATATTGTCAAGACTGCATTCAATCTTTTCTCTTGTATCTCTTCTTACTATAACAGCCTTATTTGCCTCAATATCCTTTGGTCCGATTTCAATTCTTACAGGAATACCTCTCATCTCCTGCTCGCTAAACTTCCATCCTGGACTCTTATCTGTATCATCAACTTTCACTCTGAAGTTAGAGAGCTTATCCTTAAGCCATGCAGCTTTCTCAAGAACGCCTTCTTTCTTCTGCATAATAGGAACAATCATAACCTGTGTTGGTGCAATCATTGGAGGTAATACCAGTCCACTGTTATCTCCGTGTACCATAATAACGGCACCTATAAGTCTTGTTGTAACACCCCATGATGTCTGATGAACATACTTTAATGTATTATCCTTATCTGTGTACTGTATTCCAAATGCTTTAGCAAAACCGTCACCAAAGTTATGACTTGTACCTGACTGTAATGCCTTACCGTCATGCATAAGAGCTTCTATTGTATATGTTGCCTCTGCACCTGCAAATTTCTCCTTATCAGTCTTGCGTCCTTTGATAACAGGAATAGCAAGAACATCCTCACAAAACTGTGCGTAAGTGTTAAGCATAAGAATAGTTCTTTCCTGTGCATCCTCTGCAGTTGCATGTGCAGTATGACCTTCCTGCCATAAAAATTCTCTGGAACGAAGGAACGGTCTTGTTTCCTTTTCCCATCTTACAACTGAACACCACTGATTATATACCTTTGGAAGATCTCTGTATGATTCAATTTCATTACTGTAAAAATCACAGAAAAGAGTCTCAGATGTAGGTCTTACACAAAGTTTTTCTGTAAGATCGTTAAGACCTCCTTTTGTTACCCATGCAACCTCAGGAGCAAAACCTTCTACATGATCTTTTTCCTTCTGAAGCAAGCTCTCAGGGATAAACATTGGCAAATATACATTCTCTACACCTGTTGCCTTAAAACGGTCATCTAACTGTCTTTGAATAAGTTCCCAAATTGCATATCCGGCCGGCTTAAAAACCATACATCCCTTAACGCTGGTGTAATCCATAAGTTCAGCCTTTTTAACAACATCTGTGTACCATTGTGCAAAATCATCTTCCATTGCTGTTATTGATTCTACAAATTTCTTTTCCTTTGCCATAATGTTTTCTCCTTTCAATTTAGGGCATTTTTTATATAAAAAAAACTTCGCATCCCACATAAAGGGACCGAAGTAAATAATCGGCGGTACCACCCAATTTAACCATAAGGTTCGCTTAAATCCCTTAACGCAGGACTACGTTGTACTTTCATACAAAAGCTCCAAGACAGGATTCACATACTCACAACGAAATTTTACACCGGCCGATTTCTCTCTTTGCATGCTTATATGCTACTTTTTCTCTTCATTGCTTACTTATCATATTTGTGAAAAAAACCTCAGAAACAATTCTGAGGCTTACTTAAAGGCGACAACCAGATTTGAACTGGTGATAGCGGTGTTGCAGACCGATGCCTTACCACTTGGCTATGTCGCCATATAGTGACTCCAAGGGGAATCGAACCCCTGATTCAGCCTTGAGAGGGCTACGTCTTAACCGCTTGACCATGGAGCCATAACTCCCCGAGTTGGGCTCGAACCAACAACCCCACGGTTAACAGCCGTGTGCTCTACCATTGAGCTATCGAGGAATACTCTATAAAATAAAGGTATTTATACCTTCAAAACTACACATTGAAATCGAATTAACATCTTCAAACCAGCTTCCAGGTCAAGCCCTCGACCTATTAGTATCAGTCAACTGCACATGTTGCCATGCTTCCATCTC
>CACXFB010000096.1 GCA_902766825.1 uncultured Lachnospiraceae bacterium | reverse complement strand
GCTGAAACTGGGGGCTGAAACTGGGGGGCTGAAACGGGGGACGGTTCCTCGTTCCAATGAGTCGATGTTTGGAACGAGGAACCGTCCCCCGTTTCAGCCCCCCAGTTTCAGCCCCCAGTTTCAGCCCCCTCTCGGTTTTACAAGCTTTGGCGCCTTATCCCAGATGTCCTTTTTTTCTTCATACATTTTCTTAAGCCACTCAATGGCTTCTAATCTTCCTTCCTGAGTGAAATCAAATTCGTTAACAGTCTTTTTAGAGTCATCCGTATTTTCAAAATTTAAAGGATCCGGCCATACAGTTGCTTCGATTTTAAAATCCGGTTTCTCACCTATCCGTCTAAGCATATAGCGCATACCAAAGTGGTCTCCTGTCATCTCACCTCCATATGACATGAAGGTAAGTGACATGATTCTGTTAGCATCGAGCATAATAATCTTCCTTTACACTAATTAATCCACAACCGTTATCGAATTAATAACAGGCTGTTCATCTGCAGGTATTGTTCCGTTCTTATCAATTGGTTTTGCATCTTCAACTATTTTATCAACAACTTCCATTCCTGAAGTTACACTTCCAAACGCTGCATACATTCCGTCAAGTGAAGTATAATCCTGATGCATAATGAAAAACTGCGAGCTTGCCGAATCATATGGAGTGGCTCTTGCCATGGAAATGGTTCCTCTTACATGTGAAATTCCGTTTTCAACATTGTTGGCTGCAAACTCTCCTTTTATCTGTTTATCAGAGCCACCTGTACCATTACCTAACGGGTCGCCGCCCTGAATCATAAATCCGCTTATTATACGGTGAAATGTTAATCCGTCATAAAACTTGCTTTTTGCAAGATTCACAAAGTTGGTTACTGTAATCGGTGCTGTATCAGCATCAAGTTCAACTTCTATTTTTCCGTAGTCTTTAACATCAATTACAACATGATGTTTTCCTGACAAAAGTTCATCTGAATCTTTATCATCTGATTTCTTTGTATCATTGTTACCGGTTGATGCATTACTGTTCTTGTCTGAATTATTATTGCCACAGCCTGCAAGCATAAATGTTGCCATAACCATTACAGCAAGCATCAGGCATAAAATTTTATTTCCTTTTTTCAAAATAATATCCTCCGTCAATATTACATAAGACCTGCCGCAAAAGACAGGTCTGTATGTTTTTAAATTCAGTATAAATCGAACTATTTCATTACAATGTTAACAATTCTTCCAGGAACATAGATTTCCTTTACAACATTGCCTGACAACTTACTTCCTAAAGCTTCTTTTGCCTTGGCAATAACATCATCCTTAGGATCTTCCTTGCCGATTGCTATTGTAACTTTAGTTTTGCCGTTAATCTGAACTGCAATCTCAACAGTCGACTCAACAGTCTTAGCCTCATCATATTCAGGCCATGTGCACTGATATACTTTTCCTTCGTATCCTTTAAGCGCCCAGAGCTCTTCTGTAATATGTGGTGCAACAGGGTTAAGAAGAATTAAGAATGTCTTGAATTCATCTTCTGTAACACTGTTCTTCTTATAGAAATCATTAATGATTGTCATAAGGGCAGCAATTGCTGTATTGAACTTAAGGCTTTCAAAGTCAAGACTTACCTTCTTGATTGTCTGGTGCATCTTTGTCTCAAAATCCTTTGAGAATCCCTTTTCATCAGTTACAATGTCCTGAAGTTTCCATACTCTCTCAAGGAATCTTCTACATCCTTTAACACCATTTTCTGACCATGATGCACTTAAGTCAAATGCTCCGATAAACATCTCGTATGTTCTTAAAGTATCAGCACCGTAATCTCTTACTATATCATCCGGATTAACTACGTTACCTCTTGACTTACTCATCTTTTCGCCGTTCTCACCAAGAATCATACCGTGAGAAGTTCTCTTCTGATATGGTTCTTTTGTAGGAACTACATCCTGATCAAATAAGAATCTGTGCCAGAATCTTGAATAGAGAAGGTGAAGTGTTGTATGCTCCATTCCTCCGTTGTACCAGTCTACAGGTAACCAGTATTTTAATGCTTCTTTACTTGCAAGTGCCTCTGTGTTATGAGGATCTGTATATCTTAAGAAATACCATGATGAACCTGCCCACTGTGGCATTGTATCGGTCTCTCTCTTTGCAGGTCCGCCACAGCATGGACATGTTGTGTTAACCCAGTCTGTCATTGCAGCAAGTGGTGACTCACCGTTGTCTGTAGGCATATAGCTGTCTACCTCAGGGAGCATAAGTGGAAGCTCACTCTCATCGATAGGAACGAATCCACATTTTTCACATTCAACGATAGGAATTGGTTCACCCCAGTAACGCTGACGTGAGAATACCCAGTCTCTTAATTTATAATTAGTCTTTGCGCATCCGATTCCCTTTTCCTCAAGGAACTTAATCATCTTTTCTTTCGCATCTTTTACTTCAAGTCCGTTGATGAAATCTGAATTGATAAGAACACCTGTTGCAACGTCTGTAAATGCTGCACTGTCGATATCAACTTCTTCTCCGTCTTTTGCAACAACCTGAATAAGAGGAAGGTTAAATTTCTTAGCAAACTCCCAGTCTCTTTCATCATGTGCAGGAACCGCCATGATAGCACCTGTTCCGTATGACATAAGAACATAATCTGAAACCCAGATAGGAATCTCTTTGTTGTTAACAGGATTAATTGCACTAAGTCCGTCAATCTGAACACCTGTCTTTTCCTTTGCAAGCTCAGCTCTTTCAAAATCAGACTTCTTACCAGCTTCTTCTCTGTAAGCTACAATTTCATTCCAGTTCTTTATCTCATCTTTGTACTTATCAAGTATAGGATGCTCAGGTGAAACAACCATGTATGTTACACCAAATAATGTGTCACATCTTGTTGTATAAATTCTTAACTTATCATCTTTATCCTTAACAGAGAAATCCACTTCTGCACCGTAAGAACGTCCTATCCAGTTCTTCTGTGAAACCTTAACTCTCTCAATGTAATCAACACCGTCAAGTCCCTCGATAAGCTTATCAGCATAATCTGTAATCTTTAACATCCATTCGCTTTTTACTTTACGAACTACCTGTGAACCACATCTTTCACAAACACCGTTAACAACCTCTTCATTTGCAAGACCAACCTTACATGAAGTACACCAGTTGATAGGCATCTCTTTCTTATATGCAAGACCTGCTTTAAAAAGCTTTAAGAAAATCCACTGTGTCCATTTGTAATACTCAGGATCTGTTGTGTTAACTTCTCTGTCCCAGTCAAATGAATAACCAAGTGAATGAAGCTGCTCTTTAAATCTTGCTACGTTATTCTTAGTTACTTCCTTTGGATGAATCTTATTCTTAATAGCATAGTTTTCTGTAGGAAGTCCGAATGCATCCCATCCCATTGGGTAAAGTACATTGTATCCCTGCATTCTTCTTTTTCTTGCAACAATATCAAGAGCTGTATATGGTCTTGGATGACCTACATGAAGACCCTGTCCTGATGGATATGGGAACTCAACGAGCGCATAATATTTTGGCTTGGTATAATCCTGTGTTGCGGCAAATGCATTATCATCATCCCAGATCTGCTGCCACTTTTTTTCTACGACTTTGTGGTTATAATTCTCTGACATAAAAAACCTCCATGAATTTATTATTATCTAAAACTAAATCAAAAAAGTGTCTCATCTTCCGGATAACATTCCATATACAAAAGTTATCCAGGAGACGAAGACACTTAAACTCCGCGGTACCACTCCGATTCATATGCATCGTTCTCAATCCCGTCATAAGGAAATGATCTTTCTTAAATGATGCACATGCACTCTTAATATTCTGTAACGGGAATAAACCGTCGCAGGCTACTAACATTCACCCACACGACTCCAAGGCGAGTTGGGAGTTCGAATTCATGCCTTACACCAACCGGCAATTCTCTTAGGAATTCATCGCTCTTAATACTCCTTTTCAAAGTCTTTGAATATTTATCAATGCAACTATTCTACTATAACAAATTTATTTGTCAAGTAGTTGTCTTTTGTGATTTCATTTATTCGTATATTGTTCCGACATAAAATAATGTTGCAATAAAATTCCAATTTAAAACCTCCGGCTGACTAAGTCCCATATTTTTATAATATCCATCCATATCTTCAACCCAGGATACAACAGATTCAAAATAATCGTTAAGTTCATCATTGTTTTTTTCTGATATAATATTATTCTTAATAAAAATAATAAAATCTTCTTTGCTTTTTACATCATCTGGTATATTAATACTCATAAAAGTCACCTCTTCAATTAATTCATTACATAAAATTAACAACGAATAATGTTTTTAGATTATATACTATTAATTCATCAAACTACAACAAATTAATCTTTATTTAACAAAAAAATAATGCTATCATTTAACACATAAGTGCAATCAGCCTTTTTCACTGCACTTATACTTGAAAGATTATTATATATATACGGAGGAAGAAAATGAACTTACCAATTACACCCGAGATGATTCCTATTCTTCTCACATTTGCAGGTATTGCAATTCTTACTGTCGGAGTACTCTACATAGGATTTACGAGTACACCAATTAAGTCTGCAACCGGTGGAAGCAAAAAGAAGGAAGGCGGAATACCTGCCGATTTCAGAAAGCAGTTTTTGGATGCATACAATAAAGTTTTTTCAACATACAATATGCAGCCTATGAATAATATGCTGACTGATTTCACATTTTACACAACAAAGAACACTGTTAAAGTTCTTGAAAAACTCGGTATCAAAAAAGAGGTCGACATCAAGATTAACGAGAAGCAAAAGCAGTTCAACGAAGGGCTGTCAAACTATGGTTTTGTTATGCAGGATGGAAAGAACGATATGACCATCGACATCCTAAAATGTGACTACACCGAAACCTATAGTGATGCCCAGACTAATAAAAAGATTTATAAGCGTGTTTTTAAAAATGCTGCCTACAATCTTGAATTTCTAAAGACCAATGAAAAACTCAATAAAGACATCACACATTGTATGAACTGTGGAGATACCTTGAAGCGTAACGGTAACTTTTTTGAATGTGAAAGCTGTGGTACCCATTATGAATCTGAAAACCTTAAGTGGAGTGCTTCTAATGTCAGTGTCGAGCCTGACAGCAATAAGGCTTCAGGATTAATACTTGCAGGAATAATCGGGCTGGTATTTTTAGGCGTCATTGAAATGTTTATTAAGAATGTAACATTTGGATTTATTCTTGGCGGTATTAATGCCGTTCTTATTGCAGGAATTGTTCTGTACCTTAGATGGGCATGGAATGCGGCTTGTTTATTTAAAAAGATGGTTGCTAACGATCCTAAAGCATCAAGAATGGTTTTCGCAAAGAGAGTCTACTACCTTATCAGAACTCTTGAGATGGCAAGGGATTTTGATCTTAATATGATTAAGCCATTCATGACTCCTGAGCTTTATGAAAAAATCAAGCAGAATAACAATTACGACGACTACTATGTTGTTGACTTGATTTTCAAGCAGATAATTCCGACTGATTATCGTATAGAAGGTCAGAATCAGATAATTGAATTCGATATAAAATACAATCAGCTTCTTATGAATCCTAAGAAGAAAATCAAAGAAACAAAAGTTAAACGTCATTATGCACTTTATAAGAGCGTTAATGCAATGACAAAAGTTAATGCATCTGCACAGGCTGTTATATGTCCTTCGTGTGGTGCAAGCATCAACGTTACTACAGAGGGTATCTGCTCATTCTGTAATGCTTCATATTCGGTATCAGACTTTGACTGGGTATTCTATGATGCACCGATTGAGATGACAAAATAAACACATTATACTTACAAAAAAACGCCTGACAGTTTTGAGATGTCATTACAACTTTCTCATTACTGTCAGGTATTTTATTATGTTAAGAGCTTATGCGTCTCCTATAACCGCCATATTTGATTTTTATCACCACTAACGGTATTACAAAAACAAGTATTAACATTCCCTTCACACTCTCCGGTATATCCTTTAAATCAAAGCATCTTACGTTAATCCACATCTGATTAATATTAACGCTTGCATCATCATCAAAGTAATTCATAATTGCACTTCTTGCAATAACCTCTTTTGTTGGATACTGGGCAAAAAGCTGTCTTCTCATAGCATCAGGTTCTGCTTCAATTATGTACTCTTCATCCGAATCGTTCCCAAAAAAGTAGCTTACATCATACGCTATATTATCCTCTGATTCTTCTTCGGCCTCATAACAGTATTTTGCATAATCAAATACAGTTGAATCATCACCTCCGGATATAACCGAAGTATATCCGATGTAATACATATTTCTGACTACGTTATCTGGTCGTGACATAAAGTTGACAAAAGCCTGTGCAGCCTGCTTTTTATCTTCATCCTGACCTATGCCTTTCTTTAGCATTACCCATCCATCAAACCACAGGTTAGAACATTCTTTAGGCACTGCAAATTCAAGATAAAAATCATCCTCATCGGCCTGGTCAAGTGCATATACCGCATCTCCCGACCACTGAAAATTAGCTACCACTTTTCCCGTAACCATGTCTGATTTACCGGAATCAGTCTCAAATGAATACACATTGTCTTTGATATCCTTTAAGACGTCTTCCACGTCATCTATCGTATCTTTTGAAACATCATTCATACACTTTGAAAGTTCATCATGGTAATTGTCACTTTCGGTAAATGACTTATCCATCAGCAGATCTTTTTTGTATATACCCATTGCCGCAAAGTAAGCATCTCTTACATTATCTTTTATGGTTACCTGACGGTTAAATTTCTCGTTTTGAAGAATTGACCAGGTTGAAGCCTCTTCGTAAGTAACCTCATCAGGATTATATACGATTCCGGTAACACCCCACATATATCCTGCAGCATATTTTGACCACGGCTCGCCGTTAATCTTATTTTTCTCAAACTCATTTTTTATGTAAGGTGAAACACCTTTTACATAGTAATTAAGTTCATTGCTTTCATCAAAAAAGCTTTTATCAAATGGCTCAACCTCTTCATCAACCATAAGCTTCATTATCATATAATCAGATGGGCACACAAGGTCATACACATCGCCTAAATTAAGCTGGTTATACAATTCCTCGTTGGTTCCAAAAGTTGAATATTCAACATTTACAACAACTCCGTAAGTGTCATAATACAACTCTGTAAAATCATCCAGAATGTTATTCTCTCCAAAGATTACAGTGCCATCTTCAAGCTCTATTTTCTCTTCTTCATCCCAGTCACCTTCATCTATGTACTCTTCCCAGTTGCATATGCGAAGCGTAACCTCTTTGTCTTTGCCTTTTGTTTTATCATCGGCACTAACGCTTACCGTACCGCCAGAGCCTATAGTCACAACTGACATTGCAACAGTTCCAAGGAGTATTTTTGAAATGAATCTACATGCTTCTCTTCTCATTTTATTCCTCCTCGCTCTTTCCTGCCGTTATGTTCATGACAATAACAAATATAATAACCAGAACAAATATAATAGTTGACAGTGCCCAAAGCGCAGTCTTAATACTTGTCTGAGAGCCTCTTGTTGCATTTACGACATATGTACTTACAGTATCAAAGCTTGCAGGCTTTGTATATGTCGTTATAAAATAATCATCCAAAGATAATGTTATCGCAAGCATGAAGCCCGATATTATTCCCGGGATAATCTGTGGAATAACAACTTTGGTAAGTGCCTTTGTTGAAGATGCTCCAAGGTCAAGTGCAGCCTCATAAAGCGAATTATCCATCTGTTTTAACTTAGGAATAACCGATGTGTACACAAACGGTGCACACAAAGTTACATGTCCTATCACAAGCGGAATAAAGGTATCTTTATTCATTCCGACAACGATTATAAGAAGCACACAAATAGAGAAACCTGTTACAACATCCGCATTGACAATCGGAATGTTATTAATGGAATTCATCGTATTTTTTACAACCCTCTTAGAATAAAAAGAACCTATTGCACCGAGCGTACCAAGAAATGTTGCTATTATCGCACTGAGCAGTGCAAGTGCAAAAGTTCCAACAATCATGTCTCTAAGCTCAGGAGTCGTAAAAAGCGTAATATAATTATCTAATGATAATCCTCTTATTGCTCCTATTGTTGTTGAGTCTGTAAAACTGTAAACCGCAAGTATTCCGATAGGAAGATACATAAAAGAAAGTGCAGCTAACAGCACAAGTATTTTAATCATTTTCTTTGCCATTATACATATGCCTCCTTTTTCTTCCCGTCACCTTTACCATCCTTTTTGCCGGTAAGCGCTGTCATCAAAAGAATTATTACAAGCAACACAATTGAAATCATTGAGCCGTTATGCCAGTCATACGCACTGAAATAACTTCCTATAAGACTTCCCATGATGTATGTGCTGTTGTAAAGCATATCGAGTACTACGTAGTTAGTCATAGACGGCAAAAATACCATTGTCACTCCGCTTATGATTCCAGGCACCGACAAAGGAAGTACAACCTTTGTAAATGACTGCAACGTACTCGCACCAAGGTCTCCTGCTGCCTCGGTAAGGCTTTTATCTATACCCATTATAACGTTATAGATAGGCATAATCATAAAAGGAAGGAAATCATATGTCATACCGATTACCGAATTGATAAAAGGATGAAATGCAAGATTATGTTCAATTAAAGTAAGTATCTCTTTAAGTGCTGTAATTCGGAGTGTAAAGTTAATCCACATAGGCATTACAAAGGCCATCAGAATAACTGATTTTTTCTTAAGAGATGATGTTGCAAGTATATATGCTACCGGATAAGCCACAAGCAGGCATACTACTGTCGTAGTAAAAGCTAGAACCACACTGTAAAACAATGTTCCAAGTGTATTGCTCTGTGTAAAAAATCCGATAAAATTCTTAACGGTAAAACTACCGTCTCTTCCTGTAAATGCATAGTAAATAAGCACAAAAAGCGGCATTACAACAAATAAAACAAGATAAATGATGTACGGTATTCCAAGATACCTGCGAAAAAAGCTGTTATGTTTCACTTATTCCCCACCTTCCTTAAGTGTGAGTTTTATCTTTTCCTTAGGTATTACAAGACTGACATAGTCATTTTCATTCCACAGGTCTTTATCATCAACAACAAAATCTTCCTCATTTTTGGTTCTTACAGTATAACGATAATGGTCACCGATATAGATAAGATCGATAATGTTACCGCATGTTCCTCCCTCATCCTCATCATCACTCATGGTTACATCACGAATCTCGACTTCGACTTTGACTTCAACATCTGTAAGGTCAATCTTCTCATTTTCCTGCGTGATAAGATATCCCTTATCATCAAGATGTGAACCCGGATAAAGCATGGTAACATCACATTCGTATTCACCATCCGCAAATTCAACCGTATTGTTCTTAGTAATGACTCCTTCAAATACGTTGCTTGCTACCTCTGGAATCATAACATGAATTTCATCAGGTCCGATATTCATGCCGATTTTTTGTCCCTTTGGATAAAACTTTGTTGTCTGGATTACAATCTCACTTTCCTCGTGATCAACTATAATCTCATAATGCATTCCCTTAAATATTACTGACTCAACAACACCCTTTATCTGACCTTCATCAGGCGTTGTGATAATAATATCTTCAGGTCTTACAACAACATCAACTTTTTTGCCAAGTGTATAGTCATCAAGACAATCAAACTCATGACCTAAGAAAGTGACTTTCTTATTTCCTGTCATTTTTCCGTTATAAATGTTACTCTCTCCAATAAAATCTGCTACAAAAGCATTACTTGGCTCATTGTAAATATCTTCAGGAGTTCCGACCTGCTGGATGACACCATCAGCAATGACAACAATCTTATCGGACATTGTAAGTGCTTCTTCCTGGTCATGGGTAACATATATAAATGTTATACCAAGCTGTTCATGCATATTTTTAAGCTCAAGCTGCATCTCTTTTCTCATCTTAAGATCAAGCGCACCTAACGGCTCATCAAGCAGAAGAACTTCAGGCTCATTGACAATAGCTCTTGCAATGGCTATTCTTTGTTGCTGTCCTCCCGACAAAGTAGAGATTTTTCTCTTCTCAAATCCTTCTAAATCAACTACTTCAAGAACATGGCTTACCTTCTTTTTAATCTCGTCCTTAGGCAGCTTATTAAGCTTTAGTCCAAAAGCAATATTGTCTTCAACGTTAAGATGCGGGAACAGGGCATAACGCTGAAAAACCGTATTAATAGGTCTCTTGTTAGGAGGAAGTGCGCTGATATCCTTACCATCCAGTAAAATCTGTCCGCATGACGGAGTCTCAAACCCTGCTATCATTCTAAGTGTTGTAGTCTTTCCGCACCCTGACGGTCCAAGAAAAGTTACAAACTCACCTTTCTTTATCTGTAGGTTTATATTTTCAACAACATTGGTTTCGCCATCATAGCTTTTTACAATATCTTTAAGTTCAATAATGTACTCTGACATTTATCCTTGCTCCTTTAAAAAATATCTTTATATATTAAAAATACCGGAGAATGCCTTAATGGCACCCCCGGCATCTTTCCTATGGTCTGTTAATCAAAAATGCATCCGGCATATATCGTCCTCTGCCTGAAACACTTGAAGATCTGTTAATCTGTGTTCCCTTATAAATCATAACTGAAGAACTTCCTCCGTCAAGATTCATCGCCTGATATGCATTATAACGTTCAAGTATCTTTGCACACTCAGCAACTGTTGTTCCAAGACTGTATCCTATCTGTCTTCCGTCTATAACAAGCATCATAAAGTCTCCGTTTTGAGCCTGTCCTACTGAAGATCGTGGCTGAATACCCATTCCAAATGATCCATCCACCACATTCTCCCCGTTAACAATAAGAGCCGGGAAGAATTCCATTGCCCATCTGTACTCTGAGGTATCAACAGATGAATAATTGTTTATATACATTCTGTTATCTTTTTTAAATCCAAAGAACTTCCATGTACCGTCTACAGGTTCACCATATTCTTGCCCATCACGTATTACAGAACCCTTAACATGGCCGCCGCTTCCGTGACCGCCAACATCCACAAATCCGCTGGCGTTGATCGTAATAAGCGCATCATATCTTTCGTTAAAGGTTATTGCTTCCTCTCCGTATGAACCAAGAGTCGAAGCCGTAACAAGATCAACCTGCTCAGGATTCTTAGCAACAGCCATCTTACCGACATAACCTTCACCGCTGACTCCGATGATTAAAAGATTATTCGCTGTATCAACTACAAGAATCTTATCTCCCTTAACAGTCTCTATATCATATTCATCGTTAAAATTCTCAATCAATATGTTGTTATATCCGTTACTGAACAATTCCGGATGTTCATCCATTAAACTGTTAAACGAATTACTGTCAAGTTCCCAATACTCCTCGAAGAACAAATCCTTTGGAGTCTTTATTTTTTCCTCTTCTTCTTTCTTAGTTTCTTGCTCAACGCCTTCCCAGTCACCTTGAAGTTCTCTTTGAGCCTCAAGTGCTGCACGTCTGTCAGCCATAACCTTATCTATAACCGAATCCGGGAAAAACCACTCTGCCATCCAATGATGACTGTTGGTTGTCATGGCCGTCTCAATATACAGAGTTCTCCATTTTGCAATAAACGGTATGTCCGAAAAAACAATTGTAAGATATAAAATCGTCAACCACGAAAAAACAATTGTCAGTATACAAATTCTTTTTTTTATTTTTCTTTTCTGTCTTTTGCTGAGTGTCACTGTATAACCTACTTTCTTTTATCTTTAAAGTAAATAACTGACATATCTTCCGTATAAACCACCTTGTCTATTATACATATAAGATTTTTCTAACACAAGTATAAATTTTTGCATATTATAAATGGTGTTAACTGTCTAACATCTCAAGATATGCTCCCTTATCAATATGCATCATGGAAATTGTGTTTTTATGTCTTCTGAATCCATATACGCAATCCACATTTCTGATAAGTGACGCAAGACGTTCATCAGGCACGCACACTATCATCTGAAGTCCGAGCTTTCTTGCATATCTAAGGCACACTTCACTTCTCTTCTGATCCATTTTTGAAAATGCTTCATCAAGAAGAACAAGCTTAATCTTTGATTCTTTTTTCAACTGATCCATATAGAGCATCGCAAATCCTGCAAGAAGCGCAACGTATTTTGGATTCTGTCCTTCTCCACCTGAATCTCTTCCTGCCATTTCATCTACGTAATTCTCTCTTATTACATTGCCATCCTCATCGCAAACCTGCTCAAACATATTGAAATGCAAATACGTTCTGTAGTCAGCGTATTTCTCCATCTCTTTGTAATGCTTTGCGATACCTTCTTCATCCGCTGATTTGTCCGGCATGAATTTCTCGGTAAGCTTTGCAATAACATTTTCGTATTTGCTGTAAAAAAGATCATCTCCAAGACTCATCTGGCCTTCAAAATCATCAAGGCCTACATTTTTGGTATCAAGCTCAGGTGCCATCAACATCTTATAGAACTGTCCGTTCTCATCTTTTGCTGCCTCAATCTTAATCTGATATGTACTGTCTGAGAAAGTAGTCTCCCTAAGAAGTGAATTAATCTCATTCTGATGTCTCATCGCAGCCTTGATATCATTATGAATTTTTGCAATAATATTTTCCCTTAACGTCTTGTAGACCGTAATGCATTGTTTATCAAATTCTGCCTGATAATCCGGTTCATAGTTCTTCATATATTCGTTAAGCTTTTCAATATACACTGCATTAGTCTTTTCCGCACCGGTAAATCCACAGGTCGGATAAGCAATTATATAATCATTTCTTGATTTATTAAGCTGGGCATCAAAATCATCAATCGACTGGATAAGAGTAACCCTGTCTGTAACCAGTCTGTTCTTGTAAGATGACACTCCCTGACTTTTAATGTTATTTCTAACCTCTTCTTCAACCTGTTCATTAGCTGTATACCCCATCATAAGATCATCACAGACAGCCTTTTTATCAGCAATTTTTGTTGTAATATTTGCATGAAGCCTGCTCTTTTCAATTATAAGAGCCTCATTTTTAGAGAGCTGCTCATTAATTGCTTTCTTTTCTTCTTCAAGCTTCTTAAGCTCTGTCTCCATTGCAGCATATTCATTGCCTTTAAGATTATCAATAAGTTCCTTTGTCTTTTCTTTCTCTTTAATGAGTTTTTCAAGTTCTTTTTCAGACTTTGCAAGACTTATAAGATATTCATCAGGATAAGAGCCAAGACTTTCAAACTCCATTACACCGTGAAGACCTTCCACAGTACTTACAAGTCGCCCAAGTCTGTTTTCAAGCTTTTGAATGTCTTTTACATACTCATTTAACCTGCTCTTTGAAACGGTGCTTCCAATACATGCACCTGTCGTATAATCCTTCTTTCTAAGGTGTCTGAAAATGAAGTTGCTGTATGAATAACAATCAGGCGTAACACCGTCTTTAACTTTCAAAAGCTCCTCAACATCTTCACATTTTATTATTCTTCCAAGATACTTCTTAAGGCAGGCATCAACATAATCATACTTTGTCGCAACAACTTCATAAAGACTGTTGTCCATTACGGAGTTATCACTTTTTGCAATCGCCGCACTGTTGATAAGATGTATATTTTCAAACTGCTTCATTTTGTTAAATGATTTTGCAGCATTATCGGCATATTCCGGATCGGTTACCAAAGAAAGCTTAAGACTTCCGAGTCTTCCTTCCACTGCCTGTGCCCATTTCTCATCTGTTATGTCAAAAAGGTCAGCAAATACATCTACTTTAACTTTCTTTCCGTAAAGGGCTGTGAGCTTTTGTTCTAACATCATCCTTGCCTGTCGTATGTTGTCACTGTAGCTCTTCTGGTTGTTGTTCATATCCTCAAGCAGCTGCTTTTTGTCTGTTAATTCATCAGCCACCTTGTTTTTCTCATCCCTGGTCTGTGTCCACAACTGCTCTATCTCAGCTTTTTCTTCTTTAATCTTTTCTTTAATCTTTGTGCAGTCTTTTTCATTAAAGTTACCCTTTATAAAACTGCCAATCATATCAAGCAAAGAATCACTGATATAATCACCTGCCACCTCATCAGTCAGATAACGGTTAAGACTATCCTTAATACTGCTCCATATTCCCTGATTATTCTCTAAAAGAGAAATTTTTTCATTCATATCAGCCAGTCTTGTGGTAAGATTTCCAAGGTCGCCGGATTTTATACCGGACTTAATCTCCACAAGCTGATTATCTGTTATATCTCTTTTGTCCGTCAGTTCTTTTTTCCTGTCCTGTAACTGTTCAATCTCTTTTGTTACTTCCCTGCAATCGTACTCCCATGCCTCAATTTTTGCTTTTGCATCAAGTATATCAATGCATTTTTGCTTAGCCGATATAAGCTCAAGATCCGCTTTTGCGGCATTTAATCTGATACCACTGTCCTTAACGACTGTAAGCAAATCTATTCTCTTTTTGATGTCATCAATTTTTTCCTTAATATCTGCATATGCACCAAGCTGCTCACTGAGTTTTTTAATTACATCCCCTTCACTTTTAGGGAACATGTAATCTCTTATAAACTGACCTGTTCCGTTAGTCATCTTAAGTGCAATGGCACTCTTTTGCATTGTTGCAAATCTTTTACCGTCTATATATCCAAGAATTACATCATTAAGATTAATAAGATACGCCTCATTAGACGGATAAATCTTATTTACCTCACCTCTTCCGTTGCCACAAGTACTGCTTCTTCTTTCTTCAACCAGGGCTCTTATCTCTTTTGACGAATAAGGAATGCCGTCCGAATTAATATACCCGCCTTCCGGCATCCTTCCGCCATGACTGAAATAATAATATTTTTTTAATTCACTGTCCCCTTTGTGAACTTCAAACCAGGCACCCACACATGTAAATGTATGTGTTCCTGTATCCTCAATTTCAAGTACTATACTCGAAAAGAAATCAACATTATCCCTGTTGGCTGTTCCATCCTTTTGTTCACCTCTAAGATAACTAATGACGCTTCTTTTATTCTTAGCATCATCAGCTGCCTTATTCAAAAAATTAGATGACAGGCTTCCGTACAAGATAACCTGAATGGCATCCATGACAGTGGACTTTCCTGAACCGCTCATTCCACTGAAAAGATTAACATATTCATTAAATTCCATAACCTTATGAGAGATTCCGCCCCAGTTGTTAAGACACATTCTCGTAAAAATCTTCTTAGGTTCTTTCATTACAATCTCCTTGTTAACACACTCATTTGTGCTTAATTATTCTCACAGTTTTGCAGCATTTCATTTACCTTTGAAGTAGGTAAGAAAACATTAATCGAATTGTATATGTATATCGGTGAGGCATCAGAAAGTGCCGCGACCGGACACGGAAGTTCTATTATTTGATGTCTTTTAAAGCTTCCAAGAATCTGTTCCCACTCAGCAGATGATAATTTGCCGGTAATAAGTGTCGTATCATATCCGTACTTTCTTATCTGCGCCATGTTTGTTACGGTTGCATTAAGTCCTTCTCCCATTATTTTATCTTTATATATAATCTTTAAAATGAGTAAAAGCTTCGTTGCAACAACCGATAATCTCTCAGTTATGGCTCCGCTTCCCGATAATATAAATATATTTTCCTGCGGGTCATGGAGGAGTTCGCATCCTAACACATCAAGGTATTCCTCTATAAACGCCCTGTGTTTGACGCAGATGTTATATCTGGTGTTATCCTTTGGGGCCAGTGTAACCGGATCGTATTTTACTTTTAATATGCAGGTCTGTCTGAATAAATCCTGTATTGTTTTTTTTATTTCAGAAGCTTCCGTAAGTGAAAGACCTTCAAAATAATCAAGTATGTACATTGCTGTCTCCTTAAATCTATATATTATCAATTCTTAGTTTTGAGTATTTCATTCCGTTCTCAAGAACAACTTCACCGTCATAAGATATCTTATCTTCATCTTCAAATGTATCATATACGGCTCTTTGCCATACAAACATAAGCTTCTCAAGATCATCTACGTCCTTAACCCCGTTTTCATCCACATACAATACTCCGTCTTTAATATTTTTCTTTGCAAATTCATCAAGCTCAGATTTTGAATAAAGCGGCTCTTTTACGTAATCCGTTATGGCTTCATTCTCATTTACCGTAACCTCAACCGGTTTAAATTCATGCTTTGTACGCTCTGATTTGATTGCAAAACTGTCATCGTTAATATTTTTAAACTGTGTTGTAAAGAAAATATTATCGGAAAGCTTCTCAAAGAAATCATCTCTTATCTGCCCCTTGCCGTACATCGACACAAGTTTCATAACATTATCCTGTGCCCCTATTCCCTCTGACAGAATGTAATGAATTCTAGCCAGTGCTCTCTTTGCGAAAGTTGTCTTAAATTCTATTAGTCTGTTGTACTTAATCTCAATTACATTAAATTCGCGCTGTATACGATAAACAAGTGTTGTTGCCTGCTCGCATCTTTGTATTTTTCTGTTTAAATAATGTGCCTGCTTTGAATCTTCATCACATTCTTTCAACTTTGACCTGTAAATTGAGGCATCACTTTCACATGCAATTATAATATCACTAAGCAGCTCTTTTACCGATTCTTTGTACCTGTAGAAGCTGTCCGTTGTTGTAAGTATCGCATATCTTTTACTATCGCTGTTATTAAGCTCATTTACCAGTATCTCCTGAACTCCGATAAAATCCTTTTTCGATGAAAGCTCATCAAAATAAATTCGCATACTGTCAAGCATATTGGACATAAGCTGACTTAAATCAACCGATGTTTTGACTGCGTTTTTTAAAATATCGTTGTTGCGGTCTTTATCTGCAAGATAAGTGTACAGGCAGCTGTACACCGACAGCATATTCTCCCTTTCGCGCTCACTGTCATCAGTACCAAGTTCTTTAAAAAGTTCTATATACATTCTGCTGTACTGCGGAAAAGATATAATATATTCATTAAGCTTTTCATCATACTCGCTTCTTAGCCATCCCCAGTTAATAAACCTTGTTACAACTGTTGCTGCCGATATACTCATCTCTATATACTGTTCACTGTCTTCATTCTCTTCAACTTCCGGTTCCCAGTTAATCATCTTCCTGTCCATAATCTGGGATATGATTACTTTACACTGTGAAACGGTAAGTCCAAGACTTGTGTACACTTTATTGTTTTCATCATATAAAGCCAAAAGAAAATCTATGTAGTTTTGTGTGTTTTTTGTTCTGAAAATCTTGTAGAAATCTTCAGGAATTCTGTCCTTTATAACCATAAAAGTTTTCTCCGCAGTTTTTTTGTTACATCAAACTTTAGTTGTGTTTTTACAGAGTTGAACCCCTATAAGTGGAATTATCCACTTATAAGGGTTGCAAAATCCGGTTCTTTAATTACATAAAATCCTCATCATCAATTGAGAATATAATGCCTCTTGCGATTCTTTCATCAATCTCAATATATTCTGTACCAATTGCTTCATGACGTGTCTTTGCACCTTTAACTTCAGTCCATTCTCCGTCTCCGTCATATCTTTCCCACTCATTCTCTCCTACCTGTCGAAACAGAATCTTTTCATTACTGAAAAGGACTCCAAAATATCTTGTCTTTTCTTCCATCTTAAATAATCCTCCTGATTTACTTTAATGTGCTGACACTCTGTGCTGTTGACCATACAGAATATACCCTCTTTCCATTTGAAAGATTTCTGTAGGTTCTTATTCTCAGATAATACTTTGTATTGCTCTTTAACGATGAAAATGTCTTTGTAAACACACGGTTACCTGTCACATTAATTGTTTTTGAGCCTGCAAATGTAGTGTCTGTACACAACTGAAGTTGATAACCCGAAACAGCAATTGCCGGTTTTCTGTATGTTACAACAAGCTTATTCTTACTCTTCACGAATTTTGAATAAGATGATTTTGGTGGTCTTATAACAAATGATAATGTACGACTTCCTTTGTAATTATTTTTGAATTTGATTACAACTGTATGTTTTCCATAGGATTTTCTTCCTGTCGGGTAAGATACAGTATAATTAGCTGTACTTATTGCGTTACCTAAACTGTTTTTTACCTTAAGTCCTACATTAATATCTTTACCAGTATATACAAAAGAACTTGACGCTATGCTTATATTGGAAGCTTTACGAATAGTAGTTGTAGAATTAACTTTTCCGCAATGCTGACATTTTCTTTCTATCTTGCCATCCTTTGTAGTTGTTGCCTTTGTAAGTACTGTTTTATATGAATGAACACCATTACTGCTCTTTGGGCAGGACTTATTTTTTGCAACCGATGTAACTACCCCTGTCTCAGGATTAAATATTACAGTAAGGCTCTCATATTCCCATCCTAATCCCTGTAAATTATAAGCGTCTTCACCGTCTTCATCTCCCCAGTT
>CACXFB010000095.1 GCA_902766825.1 uncultured Lachnospiraceae bacterium | reverse complement strand
TTTCATAACGACATTATATTTTATCTCACAATTGACATTTGATATATGCACACATGCTTCTTTGTCATTATCAATAATTTTATCCATATTATCCATAAGATAATCAAAGAAATCCCTGTCTGCAATAAGGGCATGTTTAATAGTCTCCGCAAGTCCGCTGTAAATCTGCCTTGGCTCCTGTGTCTTCCACGTTGCAATATCAATATATACTTTCTTTGGCTGATTAAACAAACCTATAAGATTAGTTGCAAGTGGAGTGTCAACCGCAGTCTTGCCCCCAACAGATGCATCAGCTGCTGCAAGAAGTGTCGTAGCATAATTGATAAAAGGAACACCTCTTCCAAATGTTCCTGCTATAAATCCGGCAAGATCCGTAACAACCCCTCCGCCCACTGCAATTATACAGCAATCTCTTCTATATCCAGACTCAAGCATAGCATCCTCTACCATCTCTTTTGTCTGTCTTGTTTTGCTCTTTTCACCTGCAAGAAATACAAACTTATTAACTGTATATCCTTCTTTTTTTAGCTTTTCACATATACCATCTGCATACAAAGTCTCAACTATCGAATCTGTTATAACTGCAAATTTTTTAACTTTGCCGACAAGACCATTCTTAATATCTGCTACAAGACTGTCTGATAAATCATATCCTGTCTCTATATCATAAGAATCATCCACGACCTTTTTTAACATAACATTAAATGTACTCATATTTTAACTCCATTTCATAAAATATAATGGACTGCGAAAAATTCTTCTTAAGAATTCCACAGTCCAAAACTGTATTATGCGTGATTGCTCTGTCCGTATCTTCCGTTCTTAGCTTCAATAAGTGAGAACGCGATATTCATGGCATGATCGGCAACTCGCTCAAGTCCCGATACGATATCAGAGAAGAACACTCCCGCCTGAGGTGAACATTTTCCTTCACTAAGTCTGTGTATATGCTGGGTCTGAAGGTCTCTCTCCATCTGATCAATCTGATTTTCCATATTAAGAATATCCTGCATATTGCTTGTATCTCCCGATACGAACATATCTAATGATTCATCAAGCATTTTGTTGATTATTTCCATCATCTCTTTAAGTTCATTTTCACTTTGTTCAGAGAACTTTCTGTCATTCTCGTAAAGCTGAGGAATAATCTCTATAATACTCTGTGCGTGATCGCCTATTCGCTCAATATCACTTACTACATGGAAGTAAGCAGAAATCATCTCGGCATCTCGGATTGGCAATGTATTCTGGTTAATCTTAACGAGGTAATTACTTATATGCTCATCAAGATAATCAATATATTTCTCAGTAGCTTCAACCTTTTTCATATCCTCTTTATCATTTTCTATAAGACATTTGATTGAGAGATTCAGATTGCTAAATGCCATATGCGCCATACGGGACATCTCCTGAACCGCAATAGGAATAGCGACCGTTGGATCCGGAAGAATATGGTCTGAGATAAAATCCAGGTGGAAATCATCATCAGAAAGCTTCTCGTCTTCGCCAGGTATAATCTTGTAGGTAAGCTTGATAACCAGATCCATGAACGGATACAATATTATAACCTGGAATACCTTAAACAGGAAATGAGACCAGGCAATATTACGTCCAAGATTTCCTGAATCATTACCATGACCACTGAACACTCTTACAATCTCAATAATATAATCACTGAAGAATATAAGCAGTACAAACATTAATATTGTTCCAAATACGTTAAATAAAAGATGTATAAGTGCTGTTCTCTTAGCATTCTTATTACCGCTTAATGATGCAAGTACAGCAGATGTACATGCACCGATATTACATCCAAGAATTACGAACATACAAATTCTAAGATCTACAAGTCCCTGCGATGCCATAACTACAAGAATACTTACAGTAACTGATGAACTCTGTACAACAGATGTAATCACAAGTCCTAAAAGCACTCCCAAAACAGGATTAGTAAAGTTAGCCAGCATATCGATTACTTTAGGAATATCTCTAAGTGATGCCATTGCTGATGACATAGCACTGATTCCCATAAACAATATTCCAAAGCCTAAAACTACCTCACCGCTTTTTCTTACCATAGGTTTCTTCATAAAGTTAACCATTATGGCACCTGCAAATATAAACAGTGGTGCAACTGCACTAAGTTTAAAAGCAACAAGCATTGCGGTAACAGTAGTACCGATATTGGCACCAAGTATAATACCACATGCCTCAGTAAGTTTCATAAGTCCTGAATTAACAAAACTGACAACCATAACCGTGGCTGCACTTGACGACTGAATAGCTGCAGTAAAGAACATACCAACAATCAATCCAAGGAACTTATTCTTTGTAAATGCTTCAAGAATAGCTCTTAATCTGCTTCCGGCAACTTTTTCGATACCACGGCTCATCATGTTCATACCTGCTATGAACAGACCCAATCCGCCAATCAGTTCCAGTAAAATAACGCCCATAGAATTCTGGTCTCCATTTTCGTAAATGTATCCCCTGAACGTGGGGATGTCTTCTAATATTTTTTCACATAAACAACTTGATAATACCATCTAACAAAGCATTAATCAAGAGTGAAAAATTGGTACAATTAGCCAATGCAATTCCATTTCATGTCTTTATCACTAAGAATAAGCTTAGTTCCGTCATCAAGACTATATCCATCCGAACTAGCACTGTTATTATATTCGCCTACAACATGAGGCCACTTTATGTTAATCTTAGGGTCATTCCATGCAATTCCGCCTTCATCTCCCGGATGATAAAAATCAGTAACCTTATAACAGAATCTTGCCACATCACTAAGAACTAAAAAGCCATGAGCGAATCCTTCTGAAATATAAAACTGCTTCTTATTCTCTGCTGAAAGCTCAACACCAAACCACTGTCCGTATGTAGCACTTCCCTCTCTTAAATCAACTGCTACATCAAAAACTTCACCTTCGATAACTCTTACAAGCTTACCCTGAGGAAATTCCTTCTGGAAGTGAAGTCCTCTAAGCACACCTTTAACAGACATGCTCTCATTATCCTGTACAAAAACCATATCAAGACCTGCCTCATGCATGTCCCTCTGGTTGTAAGTCTCAGAGAAATAACCTCTCTCGTCCTGATGAACTGTTGGTTCAATAACATATAATCCTTCGATAGGTGCCTTTGTAACTTTAATCTGTCCCATATTTTTTCTCCATAAATGTACTGTTAACAATTTGACGATATTTTATCAATATATCTTTTTAATGCATCCTGCCATGTTGCAAGAGGCTCAAATCCCATTTCTTTTAATTTTGACTTATCAAGTCTTGAGTTAAATGGTCTTGCCGCCTTTGAAATACCATACTCAGCTGTAGTAACAGGATTTACCTTAACAGAACATCCCGCCTGTCTGAAAATCTCTTTGGCAAAATCACACCATGAAATATATCCTCCCTCATTGGTTGCGTGATAATATCCATATTTATCTGTCTCAATCATATCAACTAAGAGTCTCGATAAATCATAAGTGTATGTAGGTGTTCCAATCTGGTCATTAACAACTCTTAACTCATCATATTTGTCAGCAAGCTTAAGCATAGTCTTAACAAAGTTATTGCCGTTATCACCGAATACCCATGCAATTCTTACTATGAAGAACTTATCAACTGTATTCTTAACAGCTTTCTCACCCATAAGCTTGGACTGTCCGTATACATTAATCGGTGCATAAGCTGTACAGTCGGCATCCCACGGAGTACTTCCCGCTCCGTCAAATACATAATCCGTACTGATGTACATCATCTTGCAGTCATTATCTTTTGCAGCTTTGGCAATATACTGTGTTCCGTCAGCATTAATCGCAAATACCTTATCTTTGTTCTCTTCATCCTCAGCAGCATCAACCGCTGTCCAGGCAGCACAATGAATGATTGCATCCGGCTTAACATCTTCTACCGCCTTAGTGACAGCTGCCTCATCTGTAATGTCTAACTTAACATATCTGACTTTACCGCTGCCGCAATCTATAGAACCATCATCTATCGGCGCATCTACAATGTCAGAACCTACTGCCTCATGTCCTCTTTTTAAAAGTTCATTTACCACATCATGACCAAGCTGGCCCATGACACCTGTAACAAATACTTTCATACGTTTTCTCCCGGTAATCACCTGACAATCCAGGTATAATTTCTATCTGTTCTTATACATTTTCTCATAATAATTCTGATACTCACCGGAAATGATGGTCTCCCACCACTCTCTGTTATCTAAGTACCAGCGGATAGTCTTAACGATACCATCCTCAAACTTGGTCTTTGGAAGCCATCCAAGCTCATTATGAATCTTCGTCGGATCGATTGCATATCTCATATCATGTCCCTTACGGTCCGTGACATATGTAATCAGGCTTTCAGGTTTTCCAAGTTCCTTACAGATAAGTTTAACGATATCAATATTTCTCATCTCGTTGTGTCCGCCGACGTTATATACTTCACCGACTCTTCCATTATGAATTACAAGGTCGATTGCCTCACAATGATCCTCAACATAAAGCCAGTCTCTTACATTGATTCCTTCACCGTATACAGGAAGAGGCTTATCATTTAATGCATTGGCAATCATAAGCGGAATAAGTTTTTCCGGAAAATGATATGGTCCGTAATTGTTAGAACATCTTGTGATTGACACAGGAAGTCCGTATGTTCTGTGATATGCAAGCACCAATAAATCAGCAGATGCCTTAGAACTGCTGTAAGGTGAACTTGTATGAATCGGAGTCTGTTCAGTAAAGAATAAATCCGGTCTGTCAAGCGGAAGGTCTCCATATACCTCATCGGTAGAAACCTGATGATATCTCTTAATACCATATTTTCTGCAGGCATCCATAAGAACCGCTGTACCCATGATATTTGTCTTTAAGAACAATGACGGGTCCTCAATAGAACGGTCAACATGACTCTCAGCTGCAAAATTAACTATAATATCCGGCTTTTCCTCTTCAAAAAGTTTATTTACTGCAGAGGCATCGCAAATATCTGCTTTAACAAATCTGAACTGCGGATTATCCATAACCGGCTCAAGAGTAGAAAGATTACCTGCATAAGTAAGCTTATCAAGACAAACTATTCTGTAATCCTTATACTTATTTAACATATGAAAAACAAAATTACTTCCAATAAATCCGGCTCCACCTGTAACAATAATAGTCATAGTATTTTCCTTCCTTCGTTGCGGCAATTAATAATCAAAAATTATCTAAGCTCGTCCATATACTTTCCGTTAAGGACATCCATCAGATACTGACCGTACTGATTTTTCTTAAGCTCCTCATAACAGTATAACACATCTTCCTTTGTAATCCATCCGTTAAGATATGCAATTTCTTCAAGGCAGCCTATTTTTCTATGCTGATGCTGTTCTACTGTTTTGACAAAATTGGTAGCCTCCACAAGACTCTCATGAGTTCCCGTATCAAGCCACGTAAATCCCTGTCCTAACAGCTCAACATTAAGTTCTTTATTCTCCAGATAGATTCTATTCAAATCGGTAATCTCAAGTTCGCCTCTGGCAGATGGTTTTAAATTCTTTGCATACTCAACTACTCTGTTATCGTAGAAATATAATCCCGTTACACAATAGTTGCTCTTTGGATGCTGTGGTTTTTCCTCGATTGAAACAGCATGTCCATCCTTATCAAATTCAACTATACCGAATCTCTCCGGATCATCAACATAATAACCGAATACTGTTGCACCCTTTCCGTTAACTGCATTATCAACTGCAGCCTTAAGTCTCTTTTTAAGACCATGACCTGCATAAATATTATCTCCGAGAATCATTGCCACATTATCGTCGCCAATAAATTCTTCTCCGATAATAAATGCCTGTGCAAGTCCGTCAGGAGACGGCTGAACCTTGTAACTTAAATTCAATCCGAAACGTGAACCGTCTTTTAACAGTTCCTCAAATCTCGGAGTATCCTCAGGTGTTGAAATGATAAGTATATCCCTAATGCCAGCATTCATAAGAACAGATAACGGATAATAAATCATAGGCTTATCATACACCGGAAGCAGCTGCTTGGATGTCACCTTTGTAAGCGGGTATAATCTTGTTCCCGATCCACCGGCTAAAACTATTCCTTTCATACTTTTTCTCCTTTTCACCCTGTAATATTCACTACAATCAACTTACTGCGCTTCGTTCATCTTTGCAAGCTTTGCAGCCTGGTCAGCCGCGATACATGCATCTATAATCTCCTGAATGTCACCATTCATAATCTTATCAAGCTTATAAAGTGTAAGACCTATTCTGTGGTCCGTAACACGTCCCTGTGGGAAATTATAAGTTCTTATCTTCTCAGATCTGTCACCTGTACCTACCTGGCTTCTTCTAAGCTCAGCCTCTGCATCATGAGCCTTCTGTAATTCGAGATCGTAAAGCTTTGTACGAAGAAGTGCAAATGCTTTTGCTCTGTTTTGTATCTGTGACTTTTCTGTCTGGCTGTAAATAACAATACCGGTAGGAATATGAGTAAGTCTTACCGCAGAGTCAGTTGTGTTGACACACTGTCCGCCGGCACCTGAAGAACGGCATACATCAATTCTTAAGTCTTTCTCATCAATCTCGATATCAACTTCTTCAGCCTCAGGCATCACTGCAACAGTGATTGTGGAAGTATGAATTCTTCCGCCTGACTCAGTCTCAGGAACACGCTGTACACGGTGAACTCCCGATTCATATTTCATAACAGAGTAAGCACCCTGTCCGTTAATCATAAAGCTTATGCTCTTAATTCCACCGATACCGATTTCATCAGATTCCATAACTTCAATCTTCCATCTTTTTGATTCAGCATAGTGTACGTACATTCTGTAAATCTCAGCAGCAAACAGTGCTGCCTCATCACCACCTGCACCTGCTCTTATTTCAACTACAACGTTCTTATCATCGTTAGGGTCCTTAGGAAGAAGAAGAATCTTTAAATCATCTTCAATACCCGTAAGTCTGCTCTTACAGTCGGCAAGCTCCTCTTTGGCAAGCTCTCTCATCTCTTCATCAGTCTCTTCATCAAGAAGTGCAAGACTGTCTTCGATTCCTGCCTTTGTATCTTTATATTCCTTATACTTTTCAACGATAGGTGTAATCTCTGCCTGCTCCTTCATCAAGGCTCTGAACTTATCCTGATTAGACATAATGTCAGGGTCATTCAAATCAGCTATAATATCTTCGTATCTCAAAAGGATGTCTTCAATCTTGTCAAACATTAATATGGCCTCCTAAAACAATTTTCCACACACCACGCGGTCAAGCCCCGCGTAATCTTTAACTACTTGTACCTGTGTAAATCCCGCATTTGTCATCATATCAGCTACAGCTTTTCCCTGTTCATAACCGATTTCAAACATCAGCATACCTTCTTTTTTCAAATAATCCGGTGATTCTTTTATAATCTTTTCATAAAAAAACAGCCCTTCATTATCTGCTTCAAGAGCAAGATTTGGTTCATAATCTCTTACTTCCGGCATAAGTGTTGCAACTGTATCATGTGCAATATAAGGAGGATTGGAAATGATTACGTCAAACCTTCCATCATCCTCTTCTTTTTCAACCTTATCAAACAGATCAGATAAAATGAATATAATCTTATCAGATACATTGTTAATCTTCGCATTATTCTTTGCAACTTCAATTGCCTCAGGAGAGATATCAACCGCACTCACTTTTTCCGGCTTACCAAGACTTGCAATGCTTATGGCAATGCATCCCGAACCGGTGCACATATCTAGCACTCTCTTGTTCTCACAGACTTCTAAAGCTCTAGCTACAAGAATCTCTGTATCCTGTCTTGGAATAAGTACATGTTCATTTACTTTAAATATAAGTCCCATAAACTCCTGCTCACCGGTTATATACTGAAGAGGATATCTCGTCGCTCTTTTATCAATTGTCTCAAAATACTTTGAGCATGTATCCTCATCAACATCCCTGTCAGCTTCAAGCATCTGTCGTGTCGTACTTATTCCCGTTATATATTCAATAATATACTTCGTATCAATACTGCTGTCGGGAACATCTGATTTTTCTAAAATAGCTAGTCCCTTTTCATACAATTCCCTAATCTTCATGCTCTTCCTTGCTTACAATCATCTCATCAAGTCTTCTTAACAACTCATCTGATTCATCATAATCCTCATCATACAAACTGATGGCCTTATGTCTTGCAATTCTCTCCTCGTAAGAAAGAGATTTTGGCTTCTTTTTGTTTTTGAACTTCGAGAACAATCCGCCTATATGTTCTTTATCCGAATTGTCAACATCCTCATAATCATCTGTAAGAGAATCATATTCATAAGCCGTATATTCTTCCGGTATACTCTTATCATCCGACTCCTCTTTACTGTTTTCCTCTTCGTTCTTTTCTTTCTTATCTTTGATGACCGGCTCCTCAATATTCTCTATCTCAACCTTGTCATCTGGCTTATCAAAGATTTCTTCTTCAATCTTGTCTTCTGCCTTATCAAAGATTTCTTCTTCAATCTTATCTTCTAGCTTTTCATCCTGCTCTTTAGAATTCACAAGTTCTTCTTCAAATAATACTTCATCATCTTTTGCTTCTTCTGTAAGAACCTCAATATTTCCTGATTCTAAATTCTTAGCTAAAGATTTCTTTTTATTCTTCTTAAGTCCTGATTCCTTCTTACTCTTGCGCTTTGATTTAATTCCCTTTGATATCAACGGCTTATCAAGAAGGCTTTCATCAACTTCCTTAACTTCTTCCTCTTTTTCAGTTTCATCAAGAATCGAACCATCCATAGCCAACACTGCATCAAGTGATTCGTCAACTGTCTCATCATCAACGACATGACTTACAGGTTCTTCAACAAACACCTGTTCAAATCCTACCTCTAATTCTTCTTCAGAAATAACCTCGCCCTGCTCTTCCTTAGTAAACATCAGCTCTTCAAATTCAACTGGTGCTTCTAAAGGTTCAACGCTCTCTTCATTTTGTACCGTCAATACTTCTTCAAATCCAACAGGTTCTTCTACTGTTTCTTCAAGCTCAGCTGGCACTTCTACTGTTTCCTCAACCTGTGATTCAACTGGTTCTTCAACCGTCGCTTCAAATTCAACAGCTTCTTCCTGCACTTCGTCAAATTCAAGTTCCAAATCACCTACTTCAAAATTATCAGCAAACTCCAGATTCTCCTCGTTGGCATCCTGTTCATTCTCATAATACTTCGTGCTTGCTTCCTTAGTGTAATCTATATCATCTGATGTAACCTCAAATCTTACATCCTCATCTGCATCAGCATTTCTAACCGTCTCAACAAAACTCTTCCAATCAAATACAGCCTCAACCGAAGCAATACCAACCTCTATCATATCGTCATCAGGTTCTCTTGTAGTAATTCTCTGCAGACACATACCAGGTGCACTGAGAATATTAAGAAGCAGATTATCCTTGCTTCCTGCAAGTCTGATAAACTCATATGAGATACCTGAAATAACAGGTATAAGAAGTAATCTGAATAAAATCTTGAGTGCAAAATTATCAACCCTTATAAACATAAACATAATGATACTGATAAACATTACGATGAATAAAAAGCTAGTTCCACATCTTTTGTGGAATCTTGATGAGTTTCTTACATTCTCAACCGTAAGATCCTTACCTGCTTCAATACAGTTGATACATTTATGCTCTGCACCATGATACATATATGTTCTCTTAATATCTTTCATAAGAGAAATAATCCATACATACAAAATAAAGAGTAAAAGTCTTATTCCGCCCTCAACTGCTGTCTGCTTAAGCTCATCCTTAATCAATCCTCCAAGCAGCCCTGCAACAAAAGTAGGCAGTAACACAAAAAGTCCCACTGCAACAAGAATGGAAATAATAACAACAAGTGACATAACAACATCTGCTGCCTTTTCCTTAAATACACTTATAAGAAACTTTTCAAATCTACCCGGCTCATAATCTTCATCATCACCTTCAATAACTTCAGATGAGTATGTAAGAGTACTCATTCCGAGTATAAGCGAATCAACAAATGCAACAACTCCTCTTACAAGAGGCAGTCTGAAAAATACATTCTTAGAAGCTGCAGATATATATACATCTTTTTTTAATTCTATAGTATTATCCGGCTTTCTGACGGCGACAGCATAATCCTTGCCATTACGCATCATTACCCCTTCCATAACCGCCTGTCCACCAATTCCTGATGTTTTCATATTAATCCTCACGTACAAATCTTTACTTATATACCATTAGTTACAAAATACCAATTATATTATTTTAAATTATAAAATAGGTTGAGATTATCCAATAACCTCAACCTAAATCTAAAAAGCTATATTCATTACTAGTTCTGAGTTAAACCATACTTACGGTTGAACTTATCAATTGCTCCACGAGCTGTTGCAGCCTTCTGCTGTCCTGTGTAGAAAGGATGGCACTTTGAGCAAATTTCAACATGGATGCTTTCCTTTGTAGAACCTGTTACGAATTCGTTACCGCAGTTACAT
This sequence comes from uncultured Lachnospiraceae bacterium, assembly GCA_902766825.1. Lineage (GTDB taxonomy): Bacteria > Bacillota > Clostridia > Lachnospirales > Lachnospiraceae > CACXFB01. Next base: position 15,078 of record CACXFB010000095.1, on the reverse strand, counting down.
GTAACTGTAGCCTGATAATAATTAGGATGTATTCCTTCTTTCATAATTTCCTCCATTCTGCCGCCCTCGCGACATCTGACTATCATATTATTAATTGGCATAGCCAATATTGCTCTTTTCAATAAACAGCTATTTGATTATATCATAGCCGATTTTTGAATGCAACATTTATTTTTAATATTGGCAAATGATTTTGTAAAAACACTTACTTATTACTTTCCTTTGCCTGCAATTCTCTTTCTCTTTCAATAAATGCAATCTGATTCTTTAAAGTACTTATCTGCCTCTCATCTTCCTTTAGGATTGCAAGAAGATTATTGCGTCCGCTTATTGTAAACGGACCTATTTTAATCGCCTGGCGCATATGTGTATAACGATAATAATTTATTGAATTTATGATAAGAGCTATAATTGGGATTACTATTGTAGACCATAACATAATCGAAAATCTGTCAGCCATTAAATTCTTATAAGCATGCCTAAATGTAAAATCAATTACTACAATAAGAATAATATCAAAGATAATGCATCTTTTGTATTTCGTTATATTATCATTAAACGTTTTTTTATGCATCTTATAACATTCTTCTTTTGTACTAAGTTTAGCTTTGTATGCCTTAAGTGCTATTTCGTCCATATACCATCCCTACCATCTTTTTCTATAATACTTATTATATATTATACCAACTGCTCTTCGCCTTCAATCTTCCCATCAACTATTCGTATAGTCTTATTGCAGTAAGCTGCAACGTTAGGGTCATGGGTTACAATTATTACAGTCTTACCAAGTTCATTTACTTTTTTAAATGCTTCCATAATCTCATGTCCGGTATTCTGGTCAAGTGCTCCTGTAGGTTCATCGGCTAGGATTATGTCGTTACCTGATGCTAATGCTCTTGCTATGGCACAACGTTGCTGCTGTCCGCCGGAAATCTGTGTTGGATACTTCTTAGCAAGGTCTGCAATTCCCATAAGCTCTAGCTTTTCTTTCACTATCTTTTTGCGCTCAGATCTTTTCTTCTTGCCCGCAAGAAGAGGTAGCTCCACATTTTCATACACTGTATATCTTGTCATCAGGGCAAAGTCCTGAAATACAAAGCTGATATTATTCTTTCTAAATTCATGAAGCTTGTTACCCTTAAGCGTTCCAACTTCCGTGTCATTTACTTTGTAACTTCCTTCAGTCAGGTTATCCATTGCTCCAATTATATTTAGAAGAGTTGACTTGCCTGAACCTGATGGTCCCATAATTGCAAGCATCTGTCCGTCTTCTATGTCTAATGATACCCCGTCAAGGGCTGTTGTTGTCATCTCTTTTGTCTTGTAAACCTTCTTTATGTCTTTTAACTGTATCATTTAATTATTCCTCCATTATCCATTTTATTCGTTTGCTTTGGTTAGCGTTGCAACATCTATTCTTGATATAAATATCATTGGAATCATCTGGGCCATAAGTAATACCGCCGCAGATATGGCAAGAGCCTTAACTAGAACCTCACTATATATAAGATTCATTGTGTACTCATACAAGTAATTTTCAAATATAATAAATCGTGCAAGCGAAAATATTATTGCAATCGCAATGGAAGAACATATAATAAATCTCCACAATGCTTCAATTAACATTATCACAAAAATATTTATCTTGGTAAATCCGTTGGCAAAGTATATTCCATACTCCTTAACATTGATAATTATATCCGCGATTTTTGAACAACTTTGAATAATTATTACAGATAACATAATCAATATCGTTAGTCTTAATATATAATTTATAACCTCTTTATTTTTTTCATCCATATTATCAAATATGTGTTCAACTGTTTCACATCCAATTCCATTTTCAAATGAATTATCCGTCTTCATTTTTTTGAATTTTTGAGCAAATTCCTCAGGGTTATCTGAATAAAAGAACCTGTCATATATAGTACCATCTATCGGATTATTTGCCACAATAAGAACCATATTATCAAGATTAATTGTAGTATCACTAATATAATCAATATCACCTTTACTTATATTAGGATTTATAACACTTGAACCTTCTTCTATCTGCCCCATTACAATGTATTTTAATGTTCTTCTTACATACTCTCCATTTTCATCCTTTACAAAATCACCCATCTCATTTTTAACTTTATAATTTTCACAAATATACTCTGTTCCTATTTCAACATTGACATTTTTGCCCACATACACATATGCCTCATTCTCAGGAATAACTTCCTCGGGTTTACTTCCCTTTGCCAATTCAATATCAAATGCATCCCATAGCTTAGGTGACATTTCTACATAGTCTAAAACACCATAGATTCCGGTACTCTTATTTTCTTTAACATAATAATCAAGCTTACTTTGTATCTTTTGTAATTCTTTTAACGGAGTAGGGCATCCCCCATTAAACCTTATAATAAATCCTGTTTTAAAGCCTTCATTTTCTAACATTTCTATATAGGTTGGCGCCATTTTTCCTTTTTCATGCTGAACAGAAAAATATCCGGTATTAGAATTACCATAGGTTAATGTCTCATCGCACGTAGTTCTTCCCTTTCTTGTACTTGCAAGCAAAGTTAGAACAAGTATCATAAGCGAAATCCCTAATGACATTATTATAGTTAACATTATCAATTGTTTTTTCTTTTTTGTTAAAAAATCAAATGAAAAACTTATATAATTACTTAATTTCATAGTTTTACACCCTCTTTAATCCTTTCGCCGGTTGTATTATTGCCACTTTAATAAGTGGTATAACAGAATTAACTACAGTAATAATCACAACAGCCATAATTACTAACGCAACACTTGAAGGTGAAAAACTAAATGTAGGTTCTCCTGTAATCTTTCCGTATATAATCTGTAAAACAGCTGATAGAACCGCCGTAAACACAGTTATACTAAACATTTCGTTAACAATCCCCTTTATAATCTTTATCATACCGCATCCAAATGTCTTCTTAATTACAAGTTCCCTCTGCTTTCTGATAATCCATATATTAGATATATATATACAATTAACAATAGAGAAAACAATCAAAAATATGTATATACATCCACTTACCGTACTATTAAAATCCGCAAAAAAAAGTTTGTTTTCAGTACTACTGTTTCTTTCCGGAAATAAAACATAACCTTTATCATTTATCTGTTTTTTTAATAACTCATAATTATCCTCGGCATTATCCTTATTAGATTCAAGATTAAATAACATATAATAATCCCAATAATAATCACTCCATATTTCGTCAATCCACTTATCTAAAACTCCCTGTGGCAATTGCTCCGCATAAATAGTTACAGATGTATCACTGTTATCAAGTGTGTAATCCTTTCTTAATCCACACACACTAAATTTTTCATCCAATATATCTATAGTATCATTTCCATCTTCTTTTATTATATTGTCCTTAAATACCGCAGGAAGAACTATACCATCGTTCTTATCCACTTCATCTATTGTGATTGTATCTTCGTTAATCAACGGAACAACTGTCTCCTCATTATGTTTTATACAAATCCGTATTGCCCCACTGTTATCTGCCTCTTTATCATATAGATATCTCCCACTCATTAATTCAACATTTCCGTCAAATTCTTTAACAATATCACATATATCATGACAAAATTCACACTTTTCTTCATCAGAAATCTTTGGCACATCGATTGTGCCAATAATCATATCTTCTGTTATCTCTTCTTCTATGATTGTACCTTTAGGAAATACTTTCAACATCTTGTCAAAGTTAAAACTATACTGTGCAATCTTTTCTTCACTTTCTTTCTTTTGATTCATTAAATTAATCACATTAATAACCAAAAAGAATACTAATGCCATGTTTATTATTAAAATGATTGATACTACCGGATCTCTAAATATTTTTCTTAACATCTTTATCTCCTAAAAAAGAGGCGCCTTGCAAGCTTAGCGCCCCCACAATAATTATTTTTCAAGATTTTCAGCATAACACCACTCATATTCATCATCTATGTTTGTTCTTACAGTAATATCTGCTGAATCAAAAATAGTTTCCGTCGAATGAAAAAACTGGTTTTTTGAACCAATTTCCAAATCACCATATAAATTTACTTCTTTTCCGCTTTTTCTTGTAACATACACTCTGTTATGTGTTTCTGCCTCTTCTTTATCTGCTGCTTTTCCATTTAAGGCTAAACTATAATATACACGATCCCAGGGTCCCTTAATAGTTGTATAGCGAGTTGTAACATTTAAACATGCCGTTCCGTATACCTTATATGTCCTGCTATACACATCCGTCATACTCGCATACGTCACCGCCGCTCCCGACAACATCGTTGCACTTTCAGGAGGATGCCTATACAATATATATAGGCTCTTTTCCTAAAAGTGCCGAGTAACATTAGACTTCGATGCGACCTTCCAACTTCTCATCGGAGTCTTTTTTATATAAAGCACAAAGTGCAATATATCATAAATATATATAAAAAAATGCAGTATACCATCTTAACGATGATCTACTGCAACCGAACTATCTATCTTTATTATGTATCTAACAAAGCTTGTTTCAATACGTTAATACAGCTTAGACTTCTAGCTTTGCGCCCCCACTTCTCAATGAGTTTGCCCTTTTAATTATTTTTCTATCATACTAATTATATTACCCTTACTGATTTCTATTGTCAAGCAATTATCGTGAATTTATTCACTATATCGGCAAATGATTTTATAAAACACTTACTTATTACTTTCCTTTGCCTGCAATTCTCTTTCTCTTTCAATAAATGCAATTTGATTCTTTAAAGTGCTTATCTGCATCTCATCATCCCTTAGGATTGCAAGAAGATTTTTACGTCCACCTAATGTAAAGGTACCTATTTTAACGTTATGGTGCATATGAGTATAGCGATAATAATTTATCGAATACACTATCAGTGCTACAAATGATACCGCACACAATAAATACAATAAAAAAATTAAAAAATTGGGAACTATTCCATAAATTATAAGTTGTATCATCAACCTAAGTACTACAAAAGAAGAAGCAAAAAAGATTATGCCTGTTTTGTATCTTGATATCTTACATTCATATGAATTTTTATGCATTCTATAGATTTCTTCTCTTTCATCAAGCTTTGCTTTATATGCCTTAAGTGCTATATCGTCCATATGTCATCCCCACCATCTTTTTTATAATACAAAATATATATTACACCATTTTCTCTTAATCTTCTATCTCTTTTTCAGCTACATTTATTACCCTGTAATTCTTCTCAACTTTCCATCCCACTTTCGATTAAATCGATCTTCTGCTTTAAAACCTGTATCTCCATCTCTTCTTCCTTTAGAATCGTTACAAGATTATCACCTTCTCTAATTGTTAAGGAACCAATTTTTATTTTCTCAATCATGTAAGTATGACGATAATATTCCATTGCATTAATGCAAAGTGCTATAAACGGTATAACAATTAAAGTCCTAAGCGCAAATAATATTCCCTCAGGAATTGCATCCACAAAAAAGTACACAAAAAAGAAATCAATAAGTAACATAATGCCAACATCAATAATCATATGCATTTTGCATTTTGAAATAATCGCATTACAGGATATTTTATGTAACTTATGACACTCTTCTTTTTCACGCAACTGGTATTTATACGCCTCAAGTGCTATCTCTTCCATCTTCAATTCCTTCTATGATTTTCTTTATTATATAACAGATTTTTTTCTTTACTCTTACCCTTCAATCTTCCCGTCAACTATATGTATAGTCTTGTTGCAGTACGTTGCGACATTAGGGTCATGGGTTACGATTATAACAGTCTTTCCAAGCTCATTTACCTTCTTAAATGCTTCCATAATCTCATGTCCGGTATTCTGGTCAAGTGCTCCTGTCGGCTCATCAGCAAGAATTATGTCGTTGCCTGATGCTAACGCTCTTGCTATGGCACAACGCTGCTGCTGTCCACCGGAAATCTGTGTTGGATACTTCTTAGCAAGGTCAGCAATTCCCATAAGCTCTAACTTTTCTTTTACTATCTTTTTGCGCTCAGACCTTTTCTTCTTGCCCGCAAGAAGAGGTAGCTCAACATTTTCATATACCGTGTATCTTGTCATCAGGGCAAAGTCCTGAAAGACAAAGCTGATGTTGTTCTTTCTGAATTCATGAAGTTTGTTGCCTTTAAGTGTTCCAACTTCCGTGTCGTTAACTTTGTAGCTTCCTTCCGTAAGGTTATCCATTGCTCCAATTATATTTAGAAGAGTTGACTTACCTGAACCGGATGGTCCCATAATTGCAAGCATCTGTCCATCTTCTATGTCTAGGGATACCCCGTCAAGGGCTGTTGTTGTCATCTCTTTTGTCTTGTAGACCTTTTTTATGTCTTTTAACTGTATCATTTAATTATTCCTCCATTATCTATTCTATTCGTTTGCTTTGGTTAGCGTTGCAACATCTATTCTTGATATAAATATCATTGGTATCATCTGGGCTATGAGTAAAACTGCAGCAGATACCAGAAGAGTCTTTGGAATAACAGACTGAATAAATAATTTCTCTGCAAATTCAACCACTCTTGCATCCATAAAAAGATATTCCCGACCTGCATAAAGCAATCCACCGGCTATCAGACTGCTGATTACAAATCTTATTATCACTTCTATAATCATTATTATAATAATGTTTGCCTTGGTAAATCCATTAGCAAAGAATATGCCATACTCTTTTACATTCCCAATTACTTCTGCCGTCTGCGATGATCCCTGTATTATTATTACGGAAAACATAATAATAATTGTCAATCCGACAATAAACTTAATAACTTGTGAATTCTCCTCATCAATAGAATCAAATGCTTCCGTTATAGTTCCGAATCCAAATCCGTTATATGTATTTTCCTTTTCAAATGCCTTATCTATTTTTTCATTAAACTCGTCCGGATTATCAGCGTAGAAAAACCAATCATATGCTGATATTGAAAATGGTTTGCCAGCAGTAACAACAAGCACCATATCATCAAGATTAATTGCATCCTGATTAATATAATCCCTAATTGATGACGTTACATCCGGTGACATTATCTTTGTACCCTTTTTAAGCTTTCCCATAATCTTGTATGTGATTTTTCTGTCACGGACTATTTCACTGATACTATCTGCCGTCCAGCCACCAAATTCATCCGTATCATATGCCTTGTCATATACACACTCTTTTCCTATTTCAACATCCAAATTACTGCCCACATATATGTATACTTCATCATCTGTTATATCTGTTGGTAAGCTTCCCTCTGATAATTCAAGCTTACACATATCCCATAGCTTAGATGACATACATATACCATCAAGGCCATTAGAACTCATTCCATATTTTCTTTCTTCTTTTTCCTTTTTTATATAAAAAGGTAATTTTCTTTGAATATCTATTAATTCATCTCTAAGATCTCCAACAAAGATATGATCATCCAGACACATATAACCTGCTTTTAAGCCTGCCGATTCCGCACACTTAATATATTTTCTTGCAATATCTTTATTATATTCAGGGAATACCATATATCCCGTTTTATCATTTCCGTATCTTAAAGCTTTATCACATTCTCTTCTTCCGATTTTTGTGCTCTCATACAAAGCAAGTGATGCAGCTAACAGAATGACACCTGACACCGTTATCAAAGTTAACAATAAAAACTGACGTTTTCTCCTTGTTAAAAATTCAAATGAAAATTTTAAATATCTGCTTATTCTCATCTACTGCACCCCCTTTAATCCTTTTGCCGGTTGTATTCTTGCCACTTTAACAAGAGGCAAGATAAGATTTATAACAGTTACACCAAGCATTGTTGCTAGTATTGCAACAATATTAAACACCGTTAGTTGCAACACTATTCCACCTGTTAGGGCTCCATATACAAACTGCAATAATACAACAACAACTGCTGTAACAACAGTCAGGCAAAACAATTCCGAGAAAATCCTGCCAAGCAGACTTAACATTCCCTGTCCAAAAGTTTTTCTGATAACAAATTCTCTCTGTTTTCTCATTATCCATATTTTTGATATGTATATACAATTGACGACCGCAAAGAACATAAGCACAGCGTAAATAATACTTCTTGTTTTTGATATAAACTTAAAATAATAATTAGTATAATCCATGCAATCATTTTCACGAATTATGACATAACCCTTATCTACAAAATTCTTTTTTATCTCATTATAGTTATTCTCTGCATTATCATTATTGGATTCAAACTTTAACTCCAGTCTGCCCTGCCACATATCATTCTCCCAGACCCTGTACAGCTTTTCTCTGTCATCATCATTAATATTGTATAGATATAACAAAAAATACGAATCGCTATTATCAAGTGTAGTGTCTTTTCTTATTCCAAGCACATTTAATCTTATGTCAAATATATCAATGTAATCTTGTCCATTCTCAGAATATACTGCATCTTTAAAAGATTCCGGAACAAATACTCCTTCCCCCATCTGCTCATAGTTTTTTGATACAATGCTGCCATCTGTTAACTCTGTATTAAAATCTTCCTTTTGAGTTAAACAATACTTTATATGTCCAAATGTCTGACCCTTTCTGTCGTTAATACATCTGTTGGTATAATAAATCACATTACCGTCAAACTGTCGTGCAATATCAAATACCTCTTTACAATAATTAAGCATCCCTTCATCATCCAAACTTGGTGGCGCATAATGACCAATACGCCACTCCCCTACCATCTCTTCCTCGGCATCTGTACCAATTGCACAAACACTGAATTCTTTTCTAAATTTGTATTTAGCCTGTTTTTCTTCACTTTCCTCCCATTGATATTTAATATTGAGAACATTAATTATCAAAAAGAAAATCAGTGCCATATTAATAATTAAAACTGCCGCAATAAGCGGATCCCTGAATATTTTTCTAAGCACTTTTCAACCTCCCGAATATAATAACTCTAGCTATATACAATTTTATAGTTTCCTATTGTCAATCGCAAGCAAATTGCCATTTTTTCAAAAAACCTTCAAAACATTTATAATTTATTTAATATCTTTAGTAATTTGTAAGAATTACCGAATAACGTTTACTTCTGTGTTTTTGACTCGATTTTTATTGAGAAAAAACCGTATCCGTATTATTATATTATTATACGGAGGAGATGCTCATGATTGCTGCTTATATTGCAGTGGCAGCGGGTACGGCGCTGGTGTCTGTTACCTCTACCACACTATATAATTCAAAAAAGAGAATACGACTTTTAAAAGCCCAAAAAGACGATTTTGACAGTCAGCTTCAGACCGTTGAGAATGATAAAGACAACATAACCAACGATTACGAGGCGCTTCAGAATCTGGCATATTACGATGAGCTGACCGGTCTTCCCAACACAACCAAATTCACTATTGAACTTAAGCGTGAATTAAGCGAGAATCCGGAAGCCAACTATGCCATGATGGTCTTTGAGATTTCCAACCTCAACAGAATTAATGTCATGTATGGTCTCAGCGAGAATGACAAAGTTAAAAGATTCGTAGCAGACACCCTTATGGATAAGTTGGGACAAAGCTACATTTACGGTGTTATTCACGACGAGATATATGCCATTATTTCAAGCTGTGATGAGGACGATGAGCCTGAGGGTCTTGCAGAACTTCTTTCAAACTATCTTAAAAACTACTCTAACAATGTATCAATAGAGCTTCAATTTGGTATATACAAGATAGTTGATAAGTCAATGCCTATCGATCAGATGATTAATCTTGCAGAGCTTAGCAAGAGAACAATCAAGAAAGACAGTGACATTAACTACGCTTTTTATACCAAAGAGCTTGATGACAGACTTAAAGAAGACAAGCAGATGGGTGCAGAGATGGACTATGCCCTTAAGCATCGTCAGTTCGTGACATTTCTTCAGCCTATGGTTAACTTACGTAACCATCAGATTATCTCTGCTGAGGCATTGGTTCGTTGGAATCATCCAGAGAAAGGTATCCTTTCTCCTTATGCATTCATGCCTTTGTTTGAGACTAACAATTTCATTATCAAGCTTGACCATTATGTATGGGAAGATGCCTGCAAGACCATCCGTCACTGGATGGATAACAACATGAATCCCATACCGATCTCCATCAACATTTCACCGATTCATTTTTCTCATCCGGGATTTGTTGATAAGTTAAAGTCACTTGTTAATAAATTCAGGATTTCATCTGAATACATTCAGTTGGAATTTCCTGAAAGAGCATTTTCAGACACCAACGAGGAGGTTATCTCCATACTTAAAGAATTATCGGACTTTGGTTTTCCAATATGTATAGATAACTTTGGAAGTTACCATTCTCCAATCAATCTTCTTCGAGACCTGCCGGTTTCCCTTATTAAACTGGACAGAAGATTTTTAAATGATTCCCTTCCTACAGAGACGGGACTTACATTGGTTAGATACGTTATTGCCATGGTTAAAGAGTTGGATAAGGATATTATTGCCGAGGGTGTCGAAACCAATGAGCAGGCTAACAATCTTCTTGAAATCGGTTGTGACCACGCACAGGGATTCTTCTTTTCAAAACCTGTACCACTTAAGAGTTTTGATGAACTTCGTGCAAAGGTTTTAAAAGCTAACTATACACCATCCATCGTGTATCCTACTTTTGAAAACGGCGATGAGTCACTGCTTCCATAAACAATACTACAAGTTTGCATTATGTAACCATTGGTACTGCTGTTACCAATTAATACTAACGTAACTATTAGTACTACCGTTGCTATTAGTATTACCGCTACTATTGAATCCTTCTTTACTATATTTATTTACTATAAAAATGAGACAGCTTCATGTGAAACTGTCTCATTTTAATCTTTATCTTTTCTTTTACATGCCCGTTTATTTGTAAGCGATTCATAGCACGTACCATTTCGTAATATCCAAACTTAAATTACACATATCTTCCAGCTTCCCTTCTGTTTCTTTACTTTTGTACTTATCGTTATCTCCCTCCTATGCCTTTAACCTCTTTATCAGAAATCCACTATATTCAAAACCCAATAGTACTATTCCTCATCCATATCTCTTGCCCGCTCAATATCATCCTGAGTAAAACCAAGGGCAATAATTGATTCTTCACTGTCGCCTCGAAGCAGTAAGAGGCGGATTACTGCTGTTTCGCCCTTCTGTATACCACGGACTTCTCCAATTATTTCTCCTTCTTGTCTGCCACGGACTTCTCCAATTATTTCTCCTTCTTGTCTGCCACGAGCTTCTCCAATAGCTTCTCCTGCTTTTCTAATATCCAAACTTAAATTACACATATCTTCCAGCTTCCTTTCTGTTTCTTCTTCCATTGGTATGCCATACTTCTGCTCCAATATTGCTTTTCGCTTGGTTACCGGCATTGTTGCACTAAACAGCACTCCTAATAGTCCTATTACATCTGAATCTGAATCAATACACTCTTTTGTATCTGGTGACAGGCTTATGTTGATAATGCTAAGCATGTCATATCTTTCACTAATGTCTTCATGTTCCCCATAATCATTAACCTGTGCCAGTTTAAATCTTGTTATTGTCAGCTTATCGTTAACACGCGGACTTGGGAATATCCATATACTTGATACTTTCTTAATGCTGTCATAGTCTGAGTTTTTAAACTCTCTGTCCTTTTGTTCTGATATCATACGACACGAATAAAACATCTGTCTCTTTGCAATGTCATAACCCGGATTAATATCGTTCTGTAACTCTATGTTTGATATAATCTTTAACCCCTTTTCCCTGACTTCATCTGTGTAGGGTGTTCTTACAAAAAATCTTATGTCCTCCTCAATAATACCCGCTCCGGGTTCTGATAACACAGTGCTTAGTCCGATAATCATTGGATTAACATTACTATCAGTGTCCTTATCAATATTATAATCATACTCTTTGTCATATCTTACATAAGGACTTCCTTCAATAAGCGGTATAACCTCTTTAGGCTCTAATCCTTTAAACTCCTCCATTGTTGCAACAAGTATATGCGCCAGCACTATCTTTTGTGCAAGTATATCCCTGACTTTATTATCATATCTCGCCTCTAAACCACTCTTTTCAATTGCATATGCAATTGATGTCTTAACTTTTGTGCTTATTGCTATCTCCCTCCTTTGTTATTAATCTCTCTTCAAAATTCATAAAACAACAGACAATTTAGCATAAACTTGTTAGCATCTTATGTCTTTGTTGTAGTTTAGTTGTATCACAATTTTACTAATAGTTCAAGGCATTTGTTCAAAAAAATATTTCCAAAGCTGTTATCCTTGGAGATATTTTAAATTAATATTTTGAACTAATATTTTAAAATAACATTTTAACTAATATTTTTCCGTCATCAGACTGCTATCGACTGCTATTTAATCTTAACACTCTTTTTAGCAGACCATGCGCTAAATACATTCTTTCCTGCAATAGTCTTGTAAGTTCTGATTCTCACATAGTAAGTCTTGTTCTTTGCAAGCCCTGTGATAGCCTTGCTTACAGTAGAAGCACCTTTGACATTAACAGTCTTGTTGCCTGACTTAAATGATGAATTAGCAGAGTACTGAATCTGATAGCCGGTTGCGTAAGAAAGCTTGTTCCAAGTTATGGTAAACTTTCCTTTTGAAGCATTCTTAACAGTAGTGTTCTTTACTGACTTAAGAGTTACAGCTGCCGGCTTAACAGTTATGGTTACCTTTTTTGTTGCCGTCTTATAATTGTTGTTGCCTGCGGTTACTGTAATTACTGCCTTGCCTGAAAAGTTCTTTGCTATTGTTACTTTCCCTGTACTGTCTGCCTTGACATTCTTATTATCAGACTTATAGGTAATCTTTCCTCCTGTTGCTTTCATATTTAGCTTAAATGACTGGGCTTTTATGGATGCCGTCTTAGTGTAAACTGCTGCTCCCGTAAGTTTGTTAGTTGCCTTATTAATCGTAAATGTTCTGCTCAAAGAGCCTGTGTATTTGCTTCCCTTAAAAGTAACCTTTACAGTTGGCTTAGTCTTTGTATTTCCGGCATTAATATTGTTGGTATATGTAACAGTGTAATTAGATGAAGCTATTACATTTCCCTTACCATCCTTAACTGTAACTACAGGTTTACGCTGCTTACCATTGTATTTGTAAGATGCAACCGAAAGGGCAATTGTCTTCGGAGCGTAGATTGTCGATACAGTCACCTCATCTTTACATACTGTGCAAGTCTTAACCACTGCACCATTGGTTCCCGGCTTTGCCTTGGTTGTTGTTTTCTTGTAAGTATGGCCTGTTGATGGTACTACTTTCTGTTCTACTATTACTTCATTACATTCTGAGCAGTGGCTTCCTTTTGTTAATCCTGTCTTCGTACAATTTGGTGCTACTGCCGGGTCGGTTACAATATAATGCTCATGTTTACTTTTAAGTATTACAGGTATATCATTTGCAATAGCATAATCATAAGCGTATGAATTCTCATAACACTTAATTGTAAAATCATCTGAGCATAACCAGAATGTACCATAACCTATACTTTTTACCTCATTTCCATCTATCATCTTTCTGGAGCGGAACCGACCGCTTGATTGTATTTACAGATATCTACTTTTCAAGGTTCGTTTGAGCCTTTTTTTCTTCAGCTCATTTTTTCATAGATCACTTGACACTATCTAGGGCTGTATAGAAAACTCAGCTGACTTTTCTATACAATGTTTAATTGTTAGTTTAATTGTAGTTTCATTATCACAAAAAATCAGTTAATAAAGCAGGTACGTGCTATGAAGCGCTTACTAAAAATGAGACAGCTTCATGTGAAACTGTCTCATTTTAATCTTTATCTTTTCTTTTACATGCCCGTTTATTTTAACTTTATACTTCTTACCTTTGACCAGTTTGAATATACCTTAACAGTCTTTCCGTTCTTAACAACATTTCTGTATGTCCTTACTCTGACATAATAGGTCTTTCCCTTAGCTAACGGAGTTATATTTCTATAGTTAACACCACTCCTGTTGTAGAATGTCTTAACTGTTCCGGCCTTAAAGTTACTGGTGGTTGAGCACTGAATGTGATATCCCGTGGTCTGAGCTGTAATCTTGGTCCATACTGCTCTAATACCTCTTGAATATTTCGTCAGGCTGGTTATCGCAGTTGTCTTCGGCTTTATGGTAAATGTCTTCGTAAGCTTTCCTGAGTAATTACCCTTGAAGGTGATTGTTACAGTAGCTGTTCCAACATTTTTATTGTTGGTATACTTAACTGTATAGTATGTCTTACTTATGACTTTTCCATTCATATCTTTGACAGTAACAATAGGTGTATATGTCTTACCTGAATAATTGTACACTGTCTGTTTTAAGGTTGCTCCTTTAATTCTTCTTATCTTAGTTGTCTTTGAAACATGTCCACATACTTTGCAATATGTCTTAATTGTTCCATCCTTTGCCGTTGTTGCCTTCACTGTTACCTTTGTAACATATGAATGTCCCTTTGCGGTTCCCTTATCCGTAATTATCTTTTTTGAACCACATCCATTATCACACAGGGCAGTCTTTGTTCCATCCTTAGTACAGGTTGCATCTTTATTAGATGTGTATTTGGTAAATGAATGACCTGTTGCTTTAATGGCTGTGCCTTGCTTAATTACACGTCCGCAGGTATTACAATATGTATCTCCGGTATATCCTGCCTTTGTACAAGTAGCATCTTCTTTATTCTTAATTACTGTATCAGAATGCTCACAAGCTGACATTATTATTGTAATTGTTATGCTCTCATTATCATAGATACCTTTATCATTTCCTGTATACACTGCTGTTGCAGTAACAGTCTCTCCTTCCACAGGTGTTTTGTCTGCATCCTGTGTAATCCATTCCCAGTTCTCTATCAGCGGAATATCTCCAATCTTTGAATATTTGCCATACTCAAATAAAATTTTCTGCTGTGGAATATTTGTTATGGATGTCTTATTTACTGCTACCTTTACTTTGCATTCTACCGCATTGTAGTTTGCACTATCACTTGGTGTGAATACTACTGCATATTCTGTACTGTTGCTGTCACTTACCTTTGGTGCTGTTGAAGGTACCCTGTAGCTCCAGGTT
>CACXFB010000094.1 GCA_902766825.1 uncultured Lachnospiraceae bacterium | reverse complement strand
TTTATATTATTGTCTCCTGCAATCTCTAAAAGATTTTTGCCCGCATCAGCCATACATTTTTTATTTTCCCTTATAAAGGATACCATTATCTTTTCCATGTTCACGTCCTTACCAAAAAATAAAAGACCCACCCCTTAGGATGAGTCTTAGTAAATCAAGCATTAAATACAATATAACTAATCTTAATAACATTTACTTCAAAATATATTAAAAAAAGGTACACTGCCTAATTGATTTGATTATAACTTTGTCACGTTTGTGGCCTGTGGTCCTTTTGCACCGTCGATTACATCAAACTCTACAGCCTGTCCGTCTTCAAGTGTCTTGAATCCTTCCATGTTAAGTCCTGAGTAATGAACGAATACATCGTTACCTTCCTCATCAGAAATAAAACCATAACCTTTCTGATTATTGAACCATTTAACAGTACCTTTCATATCAGTATCCTCCAAAAAATAAATCTTATGCCGAATATATTTATGCAATTAGCACAAATAGCCACCATTTTTTCTGCACTGTTTTATAATAACATCTAATATGATATTTGTCAATTATTATATTAACAATCTTAGTTAAATGTTCATGTAAAGGCTATGTAACAATCATCATAATCTACATACCATCCTCTTTAACCGCAATATTTTCGTCACCAAAAATCTCAGATAGTTTCCCTAAGACATCCTCATCAGCTTTAAGTGTTATCCCACCGCCTAAATACTTCATCTGTCTTTCTTTATTTAACACAACACATATTTTATCATTTCCCTCACTTGTTTTTACTACCGGCGAGAGCTTTTTGATATTTTCATTGTAATCATCCATGTCCTTAAAACGGATATACACAGTTTTTGCAATATCTTCAAACAAAGTCAGATTATTTAGTACAACTTTTGCATCCCTCTCATCTTCCATAGATACTTTGCCGCGCACAAATACTTTACCGTCCTCTGTAAGCTTATCTTTTACTTTCTCATACTGTCTTGGAGGAATTATAACCTCAACGCTTCCATACATGTCTTCCACGGTTATAAATGCCATAAGCGTGTTGTAGCGTGTCGTCTTAATGGTTTTGGCTGTTATAAGACCTCCAACCACACAGGATGCACCGTCTCTTAAGCTGCCCGCAACATTTAGCGCATCAAAATCCGTTATTGACATATCCTGCGATGACCTTGCATCTGCCGCAAAATCCGTAGAAACATTTGTGATGTTGTTTCTCCACATTTTCTCGTATTCTTCAAGCGGATGTCCGCTTACGTATATTCCAAGAACTTCTTTTTCATATGCGAGCAGTGTTTTTTTATCAAGCTCATCCACATCAGGATAACTTACCTCAAATGACTGTGCCTGCGATTCATCTACAAAATCAAACAGTGACATCTGACCGGTTATGGATTTCTTTTTCTCGTTACCGACACTTTCAATAACAGTTGAATATACAAGAAGCTTCTGATTGCGGTTACCTTTAAGTCCATCAAGCGCTCCTGCTTTTATAAGACTTTCCACCGAACGTTTATTAATCTCTTTTCCGGATAATCTTTGTGCAAGATCTTTTATTGAAGTGTATGGTCCATTCTCTGTTCTCTCTTTTATTATTGCCGCAATAACAGGTCTTCCAAGTCCTTTTATCGCAGACATTCCGTATCGTATGTCAGAGCCTGATGCACTAAAATCTCCTTCTCCGTTATTGATATCCGGTGGAAGAATGTTAATCCCCATCTGTCTGCATGCCATTATATACTCAGAAACCTTAGTTGTATTATCAAGCACGGATGTCATGAGTGCGGCCATAAACTCTACGGGATAATATCTCTTAAGATATGCCGTCTGATATGATACAACCGCATATGCCGCAGCATGGGATTTATTAAATGCATACTTTGCAAAATCAATCATCTCATCATAAATATGATTTGCTATGGCTTCATCAATACCGTTAGCCACACATCCTTTTACACCTTCGCTCTCATTACCGTACACAAAATTCTGTCGCTCTTTTTCCATTACCGACTGCTTTTTCTTTGACATGGCACGACGCACCAGATCGCTTCGTCCATAGCTGTATCCGGCAAGGTCTCTAACTATCTGCATAACCTGCTCCTGATATACTATACATCCGTAAGTAGGTGCAAGAATGTGCTCAAGCTGAGGACATTCGTAAGTAATCGAGCTTTTATTGTTCTTACCTTCAATGTACTTAGGAATAAAGTCCATAGGACCCGGTCTGTAAAGCGATATTCCCGCTGTCAGATCTTCAAGGCTTTCCGGCTTTAATTCCTTCATGAAGTTTTTCATTCCGGCACTTTCAAGCTGGAATATTCCCTCCGTCTTACCGGTACTTATATATTCATAGACGCTTTTATCATCGTATGGAATATTATCTATCGAAAAATTCTCATCCTTTTTCTTTATCATCCTTGATGCATCTTTTATGACAGTAAGGTTTCTAAGGCCTAAAAAGTCCATTTTAAGAAGGCCTAATTCCTCTAAGGTTGTCATAATGTACTGGGTTGTGATTGTTCCGTCTCCAGCCCTTGAGAGAGGAACGTACGAATCAACATTGCGGTCACTGATTACAACTCCCGCAGCATGCATGGAAACATTTCTTGAGAGACCTTCGAGTTTTCTTGACATATCGATAAGCCTTTTTGCCTTGTCATCCTGATTATATAACTTCTTAAGATCAGGATTCATATCAAGAGCCTTATTTATCGTTATTCCAAGATCCTTTGGAATCATTTTTGATACCATATCACAAAAAGCGTACGGATAATCAAGAGATCTTCCTACGTCTCTTATAACAGCTCTTGCAGCCATTGTTCCAAACGTCACAATCTGAACAACGTTCTCATTACCGTATTTTCTTCTTACGTATTCAATGACTTCTCCTCTTCCTTCCGGTCCGAAATCCACATCAATATCGGGCATGGTAACACGTTCTGCGTTAAGGAATCTCTCGAAAATGAGATTAAATCGTATCGGGTCTATATCCGTTATTCCAAGACTGTATGCGACAATACTTCCAGCAGCCGAACCTCTTCCCGGTCCTACAGGAATACCGTTATCTTTTGCATATTTAATAAAATCCCAGACGATAAGAAAATAATCGACAAATCCCATGTTGTGAATTGTATTAAGCTCATAATCAAGTCTTTCCCTGTGAAGTTCACTGTCCTTGCCATATCTTTTAACAAGTCCTTCATTACATATTTTCTTAAGATACTCAAAAGAATCCATATTGTCCGGCACATCGTATTTTGGAAGCTTGTACTCGCCAAATACTATGTTAACATTGCATCTTTTTGCAATCTCATACGTATTGGTTATAGCTTCCTTTGCATATGGGAACAAATCCTCCATCTCTTTTGGCGATCTTATATAGAATTCTCCCGGTCTGTATCTCATTCTGTCAGGGTCATCAACCTTCTTTTGAGTCTGGATGCACAAAAGAATATCATGAGCCTCCCAGTCTTCCTTTTTGGTGTAGTGGGCGTCATTGGTTGCAACTAAAGGTATACCAAGTTCTTTGTTCATTCGCATAAGCCCCTGATTTACCGTCTGCTGTTCCTCAATTCCATGATCCTGAAGCTCGAGAAAATAATTATTTTCCCCGAATATATCTATATGTTTTTTTGCAACAGCCACAGCTTCATCATAAAGACCCATTCTAAGATTGACCGCAACTTCTCCGGCAAGACATGCACTTAGGGCAATAAGTCCTTCATGGTATTTTTCAAGCACCTCATAATCGACTCTTGGTTTGTAATAGAATCCTTCGGTAAATCCAATGGATACAATCTTCATCAGGTTCTCATAACCTTTATTATTCTCTGCCAGAAGAATCAGATGATAATATTTTTGTGAATTCTTCGATGCATCTTTGTCAAAACGTGACCCGTTAGCAACATACACCTCACATCCAAGTACAGGTTTAATTCCCTGGTTCATGCATTCCTTGTAAAAATCAATACAGCCATACATTACACCATGGTCTGTTATGGCACATGAATCCATCCCAAGTTCCTTAACCCGGGATACCAGATCTTTAATTTTATTAGAACCGTCCAGAATACTGAATTCAGTATGGACATGTAAATGCGTAAAATTCATGTAAACCTCCAACTTGTCGTGTGCTTCTTTTTTGAATAGGAAAAATTCCTATCGGCAGTTACCTAATAACAGCCAATAGGAATTCATTATTCAATTAAATATAATTATTCGTTCGACTCCTCAACAATATCGATTCCCAGCTCTTTTAACTGATCAGGAGCAACCACATTAGGTGCATCTGTCATGAGACAAGACGCATCCTTAACCTTTGGAAATGCCATAACGTCTCTGATGCTGTCCGAACCTGTCATAAGCATTATGAGACGATCAAATCCGTATGCAAGTCCTGCATGTGGCGGAACACCGTACTTAAATGCATTAAGAAGGAATCCGAACTGGCTGTATGCAGACTCTCTTGTAAATCCGAGTGCATCAAACATCTTTTCCTGTATATCATTCTGGTGAATTCTTATACTTCCTCCACCAAGCTCGGTTCCATTAAGAACAATATCGTAAGCTCTAGCTCTTACCTTTCCCGGCTCCTTATCTATAAGTTCAATATCTTCTTCCATAGGCATTGTAAATGGATGGTGCATTGCAGTATAACGGTTTGCATCCTCATTCCATTCAAGAAGCGGAAACTGTGTTACCCAAAGGAAATTGAACTGGTTCTTATCAAGAATTTCAAGGTTTCTTGCAATCTCAAGACGAAGATTACCAAGAACATCCCATACAACTTTATTCTTATCAGCTGCGAATAAAAGAAGGTCTCCGTTTTCTCCATCCATCTTCTTAATAAGAGCGCTCATCTCATCTTCTGTCATAAACTTTGCAAATGATGATTTGATTGTTCCGTCTTCTCCGATTGCGATGTATGCAAGTCCCTTTGCACCGTATCCTTTTGCAAACTCAACAAGGGCATCAATCTTCTTTCTTGGCATACCGCCCTGGCCCTTTGCATTAATTCCTCGAACGCTTCCGACAAATCCCGGATCTTTTGCGTCATTAGCACCAATCTCAAGAGCGGATGTAAATACGCCAAAACCGCATCCTCTTACAACATCTGAAACATCAACAAGTTCCATTCCAAATCTTGTGTCAGGCTTATCAGAACCAAATCTGTCCATAGCTTCCTGCCATGTGATTCTAGGAAGAGGAAGACTTATCTTAACGCCAAGAACTTCATCAAAAATCTTAGCGATAAGACGCTCATTTATATCCATAACGTCTTCTTCATCAACGAAAGATAACTCCATATCTATCTGTGTGAATTCAGGCTGACGGTCAGCTCTTAAGTCCTCATCTCTGAAGCACTTTGCTATCTGAAAATATCTGTCATATCCTGAGCACATAAGAAGCTGTTTAAACAGCTGTGGTGACTGTGGAAGTGCATAGAAGTTACCCGGATGCACACGGCTTGGTACAAGGTAATCTCTTGCTCCCTCAGGAGTGCTCTTTGTAAGTATAGGTGTCTCAATCTCAAGGAATCCTTCCTGCGCAAGAAAAGCTCTTGTAAGAGTTGCCACATGGCTTCTCATTATGAGATTTCTCTGAAGGTCAGGTCTTCTTAAATCAAGATATCTGTATTTAAGTCTAAGCTCTTCCTTAGTCTTTGAATTTTCCTCAATAGGGAAAGGAAGTACATCTGATTCAGAAAGAATTCTAAGCTCCTCTCCGATAAGTTCAATCTCACCTGTTGCAAGATTAGTATTAACAGCACCGGCTCTTGCCGCAATCTTACCTGTTACAGCTATAACGTATTCACTCTTTAATGTCTGAGCCTTTGCGTATACCTCGCTGTCGCTTACGCTTTCCTCAAAAACAATCTGTAATATACCGGAACGGTCTCTTAAATCCACAAATACAAGGCCACCCTTATTACGGCTCTTAGCGACCCATCCCATAACTGTTACTTTCTTATCGATGTCTGCTTTACTAAACTGCGCACATCTGGCACTTCTATGAAGTCCTTTCATTGATTCTGCCATTGATTTATTCCTTCCTTTCTATCTGTCATGGTGCATCATTTTGCACCAGTTCTTCATATAACATTTTTTCGTCAAACAGCTTATATTTAACAAGGTCATCAAACTTTTCAAAATATATGACTCTCTGGAATGCAAGAAATATATTCATATCAAAATTCTTGACCTCATCCACCATAAGTTCCATCGCCGTGTCTATGTCAAATGCTTCTCTATACGGTCTGTCCGATACTAAAGCCGCAAACACGTCGCATGCTCTGATTATTCTCGCCCCAAGAGGAATGTCTTCCCCTTTAAGATTGTGAGGATAACCCGATCCGTCATAATTCTCATGATGATGATAAACTGCCTCTAGAATTGTATCAGAATAACCCTGTTCTTTCAATATGTCACGACTGAAAGTGGAGTGCATTCTCATGTATTGCATTTCCTCAACCTGCAAGGTATCATCCTGTCTTCCGTAAATGTATGGCGTTAACTTAAGCTTTCCGATATCATGAAGCATTCCCGCAATCTTAATCTGTGTGCAGAATTCATCATCATATCCAAGCTCTTTCGCAAGAAGACCGGACAG
Source organism: uncultured Lachnospiraceae bacterium (assembly GCA_902766825.1). GTDB lineage: Bacteria > Bacillota > Clostridia > Lachnospirales > Lachnospiraceae > CACXFB01. The sequence goes on along the minus strand of CACXFB010000094.1, from coordinate 16,664 downwards.
CCTGCTCACAAGCATTCCATGGACTATTCCATCTTTCAAATCACTATCCAGCTCCCTTTTCAAAACCATCAAATGATTCATAAAGTCATCCTTTCTAACAACCTGCAATCTTATCCATCTTTTTTATATAGTCCCTGAGACTCTTTGCATTATCTTCTCTTCTAATATTAATTTTACTTCCATACTCAACATACTTTGACACGGCACCTGCTCCAAGAGCAATAACCGTTCCAAGTTCCTCCATTGTGAGGATATTGTAAAGGCATTCTTTGCCTTTTTTTGCAAAACCTGTATTCTCAAGCCCGTAAGCCTGATTTTTCTGCCTGTAAAGATAATACGGCAAATAACCGTTTTCCTCAAGTGCTTTATATGTTATATCAACCATCCGGTCCGCATCCGCATCTTTTTTGCCATAATATATATCGTCATATATTTTCTGATTTGTATTCATAAATGCCGCTCTTTTAATTGCAAGCGTATGAACGGTAACCCCAGCAGGACAAAGCCCCACAATCTGCTCAATTGTACGGCGGGCATCCAGTTCATCCTCCCCCGGAAGTCCGACAATCACATCCATGTTGATATTATCAAATCCCATGTCCGAAGCCATACGGTACACTCTTATAATATCTTCTACACTGTGTCTTCTTCCTATAATCTCAAGTGTCTTATCGTTCATCGTCTGCGGATTGACGGATATTCTCGTAACATGGTGTTGTTTCATGACTTGAAGTTTTTGCTCGTCGATTGTATCCGGTCTTCCCGCCTCAACACAGAACTCGACCGTACCTGTCAGATCAAAAGATTCTTCTATCTGCCCTAGCAGCCTGTCAAGCTGACCGGCAGACAATGATGTAGGAGTTCCTCCGCCGATGTATACACAAAGAGGTGACTTTTTGTCCCCGTACATCTGCGCTACATTCACAGCCTTAATCTTTATCTCTTTTATAAGGGCATTAAGGTATAATTCTATCTGATCAGAGTATTTTTCCATACTGTATGATGTAAATGAACAATATATGCATGTGGTAGGACAAAAAGGAATTCCGACATAAAGACTGTATCTGTCTTTATAGTCATACCCTGCAAGTGAGCGCATCTCATTACGGGCGACCTCACCTGTAAGCTTTAATTTCTTATCGCTTATCAGATATCTTGCCTGATACTCTTTAAGGAAATGTTCCCTGTCACTTTCTTTTGTCGTGCTGCATACATTAAAATACACAGGTCTTACCGGATGGACTCCCGTCATGGTTCCCCATCCAAGCTCAAAACCTCTGTATTCACACATAGCATAATATATAAATTTTTCGACATTCGCCAGTGAGCAGTCATTGATGCTTTCTTTTTTTTCAAAAAGACATTTTCCCATTGAATCATGTATGTAAATGCTGATAAATCCATCATCTGCCACGACACTGATTACACTGTCAATGTCCTGATTTGCAAGCTTTCTCTTGATTGTGTTACTCACATTTTCTTCATCAAAAGCTACGATGGTATCATTTCTGTAAAAAGCTTTTATCAGCTTCTTAACATGTTCAGTATTCAGTTGTCCGGATACCTTAAGCTGTTTCATTTTATCTGCTTCTCTTTGAATAATTAATTATATCAAATAACCTCTTGCGTAAGGATTATTTCTCTTCTCATAACCGATTGATGTAGCCGGTCCGTGACCCGGAAATGCCTTGACATCATCAGGGAGTTTGAAAAGGACGTTGTTAAGACTGTCCACTAAAATTCTCGGATTACCTGTAGGAAAGTCCGTTCTTCCTACACTGTCCAAAAATAATGTATCTCCGCAAAATACATATGATGCCTCATCAATATAATAACAGCATCCTCCCTTTGTATGTCCCGGAGTATGAAGGACTTTTATCTTAGTTCCAATCATATCAAGCTCAATTTGATCCTTCACGGTTACTTTTGCATCAACTCCAAGTGACATTCCAAACATAGGTGCAGAACAGTTCATCTGACCATCCATGGCAAGTTCTTTATCTTCCTCGTGAATATAAATCTCTATTCCGTAATAATCTGCCGTCTGTGCAGCATATAAAGTGTGATCGATATGACCGTGTGTTAACAATATGGCAACTGGCTTAAGACCAAGTCTTGCAACCCCTGCCTTAATGCTCTCAAATTCCACACCAGGATCAATAATAACCGCTTCCTTTGTTGAATCATTATACACAAGATAGCAGTTGGTTCCGATTGGACCACCCACAATCGTATCAAATTTTATATCAGCCATTTTACACCTCTTAGCCTTATATTTTTAGCCTGTAGTTCTTCTTACATCTATCACGCTCTCAACGTTAAATATCTTCTTAACTACATTTGCAAGCTGTTCCTTGCTTCTTACCTCAAAAGACGCATCAATTGTTGCAAGACCCTGCTTGTTGGTTCTTACATTTATCGCAGTAATGTCAATCTTATTCTCGGTAAATATTCTAGTTATATCAAGAAGCATACCGACTCTGTTGTTGGCATATATCTGAAGCTCCGCAGTAAAGAGCGCATCCGGTGACTTGCCATCAAGCATTGCCCATTCCGCTTCGATAAGACGCGCTCTGTCCATCTCAGGAAGATTAAGTACGTTAATACAATCTGTTCGGTGTATTGAAACGCCTCTTCCTCTTGTGACAAATCCTATAATCTCATCACCCGGAACCGGATTACAGCATCTTGAACATCTTGCAGCTACATCGTCGATACCCTTAACAATGATTCCGCCTTTGTTCTTTCTTCTTGGAATAACCCTGTTCTCATTTTCTTTAAATCCGCTAAGTACTTCTTCGTCCGATACCTGCTTCTTAACGTGGCTGTTGTACTCATCAACAAGTCTGTTAACAACCTGACCTTCCTTAAGTCCGCCATGCCCGATTGCAGCAAGTACCTGATCCCAGTCTTTGAATCCGTACTTTCTTATAATCTTGTTCATGTACTCAGGATTTGAAATATCTGAAAGAACAATTCCCTTTGCCTTGCAATATGCATTAACAAGTTCCTTGCCCTTTTGTATATTATCTTCCTTAAGCTCTGCTTTAAACCACTGGTTAATCTTATTCTTTGCCTGGGTACTCTTAACCAAAGCCAGCCAGTCCCTGCTTGGTCCCTTTGAATTCTGTGATGTAAGAATCTCTATTCTGTCACCGTTCTGGATCTTGTAATCAATAGGAACAAGCTTTCCGTTAACTCTCGCACCAACCATCTTATTACCGACAGCACTGTGAATAGAATACGCAAAATCAATCGGTGTCGAACCATTAGGAAGGTTCTTGACATCTCCCGATGGGGTAAATGCGTACACATTCTCCGAGAAAAGATCAAGGTCGCTCTTAATAAGGCTTAAGAACTCCTTATTATCCGACATGTCTCTTTGCCACTCAAGAATCTGACGAAGCCATGTAAGCTTTGCTTCCTCGTTATCTGTTGTGTTCTGTCCATACTGGTTGGCTTTATATTTCCAATGGGCAGCGATACCGTATTCAGCGATACGGTGCATCTCCTCAGTTCTTATCTGTATCTCAAAAGGTTTACCCTTAGGTCCGATAAGTGTTGTATGAAGCGACTGATATCCGTTTGGTTTAGGCATCGCAATGTAATCCTTAAATCTTCCCGGAATAGGCTTATACATCTCATGAATAATACCAAGTGCCGCATAACAGTCCTTAACGTCCTTAACTATTATACGCACCGCAAACACATCATATATCTGGTCAAATGTCTTATTCTGATTGACCATTTTCTTGTAAATGCTGAAAAGATGCTTGACTCTTCCGCTTATCTTCGCATCGATGTCAGCATTGCTTATATGTCCTTCGACCTCTTTTATAATAGCTGAAATGAACTGCCTTCTGTCTTCTTTGCCTAATTCAATCTTTTCGTTAAGATCTCTGTAAGCATCAGGTTCAAGATATTTTAAAGACAAATCATCAAGTTCGATTTTAATCTTACTGATACCAAGACGCTGAGCTATAGGAGCATAAATGTCCATAGTCTCGCGGGATTTTTCCCTCTGTTTTTCAGGCTTCATAAACTCTAAGGTTCTCATGTTATGAAGTCTGTCCGCAAGTTTTATAAGAATAACTCTTATATCATTTGCCATTGCAAGGAACATTTTTCTTAAATTTTCCGCCTGCAATTCCACTTTGTCAGCCTGATAATTTAATTGCGTCAACTTGGTAACGCCATCAACGAGCTGAGCAATTTCAGGTGAAAATTCCCTTGATAAATCCTCCGAAGTAAGTGCCGTATCTTCAACAACATCATGAAGAATTCCCGCAACAATAGATTCCTTATCAAGCTCTAATCTTGCAAGAATTATGGCAACACACAAAGGATGTATAATATAAGGTTCCCCGGATTTTCTCTTCTGATCCTTGTGGGCATCCTTAGCAACGGCATACGCCTTCTCAATCATAGATATATCGGTAGACGGATGATACTTACCTATCTCCTGTACAAGAATTCTGAATAATTCATCCGGCTCCTTTGCTTTACTCTGGCTATCCATTGTCTCAAGCTTTTCATTTGTCACTTCACTATCGTATCCAACTTCAATTTCCTGAGCCATATTAACACCGCCTTTTGTAAAAAAAGAATATTTCTATTATATGTCGACGTTGTAAAAAAATCAATATTTGATACTCTTTATGATAATTTCAACTGAAATATTATTTCTGAATTCATTTATCTTAGGATAATACAAAATGCTTACCGCAATATTATCCGTCATTCCGTCATAAATGCTTCTTAACACACTCTCACCGTATTTATCTGTGATTTCTTTATCAAACTCTTCACTGTCTCCAAAGTATATACATCCAAATATGGCTCCTTCGCTTTCCATTTCAAATTTAAGAAACTTCTTAGCCTTTCCTACAGTCTGTGCCTTAAGTATTCTAACCCTGCTTGCAGCAAACACAGGTTTCTCGTTACCATTACCGAAAGGTTCAAGCAAATCAAGCTGTCTTACAAAATCCGTTGTTATGCGTCCCGGATTCATTACAACATCTATAACAGTCTTTTTAACCAGGTCTTCATCGGTAAGTGCACAGTTATCATTAAGCTTTTTTCTAAGCAACGGTATGTTGTCTTTAATCAAAGACAGACCTGCTGCCATCGGATGCCCTCCAAATTTCAAAAAAAGATCCCCCACACCGACAAGTTCCTCATACATGTTATAGGCTTCTATTGAACGTCCCGAGCCCTTACAGTCTGCTCCGCCATCTGTTATTACTATTGCCGGTCTGTTATATCTTTCTTTTAGTCTACCCGCAATTATTCCTGCTATACTTTCATGACATCCTTTAGCATACGCAACCAATACCTTATCATTTTTCATATCACCTGTATCAATTTCCTCAATTATTCTGTTAGTACCACTCTCCGTCATCTGCTTTCGCTCTTCGTTAAGCCCGACAAGCATGACTGCATACTTTGATGCCTGTGCCTCATCTGTGCTACACAAAAGTTTCACGGCATAATCTGCTGTTTTAAGTCTTCCTGCCGCATTAAGACAAGGACCTATAATAAATCCTATATGATACGCATCAAGGACCGAGTTTTCATCTTTTTTTGCCCCCGATACCCTGATTAGTTCCCTAAGGCCTATGTTATCCGTATCAGAAAGCTTTGACAGGCATTCTTTAACCATGACCCTGTTCTCATCAAACAACGGCATAATGTCACATACTGTGGCAATACCGGCATACTGAACATATTTGTCCGTTGCAAGCCCTGCCGCCTTGCTCCCGCCCATCTTTTCATATAAATGAATTACTAACTTATATGCAACCGCCGCACCGCAAATATCTTTAAAAGGATACTCACTTTTCGGTCTGTGCGGATTAACCACCGCGTCGGCATCCGGCAGTATGTACTCTTTGTTATCACCATCCTGCTTAAAAACAACATCATGATGGTCTGTAACTATAACCGTCATACCAAGCTTTTTAGCATGTGCTACCTGCGAAATTGCTGCAATTCCGTTATCACATGTAAGAATCGTATCACATGAAAGATTGTAAGCTCTGTCTATTATGCTTTCATTTATTCCAAAACCATCCTTTATTCTGTCCGGAATTATATAATCCACTATTGCTCCAAGATTTTTTAGCGCATCATACAAAATATATGTGGACATTATTCCATCCACATCATAATCTCCGACTATCATTATCTTTTTGTTTTCATTTATCTTACTCTCAATAATACAAGCAGCTTTATCCATGTCCTGCATAATCGCGGGTGAATAAAGCTGTTCCATGTTAGCACCAAGATATCTTTCTATTTTTTCCGGCGTATCAACTCCACGGTACACCAGAATTTTTGCCATTTCTTCGGATATTCCAAGAGACAGTGCCATACTTGAAAAATCCGAAGAATTATTTTTCAAAACCCATTTTTCCATCTGTTCCACCTATGTTTATCTGTTCCAGAAATCTTTGTTAGAGCTTAATTTCTTTACCAAAAGATTAGGTATCTTTTCGTAGTTGTATCCTGCGGTATATCCCAACCAGTCAAGCATCTCTTTTATATACATTCTTGGAAGATAGTACGCTTTTCCTGTTCTTATAAGATATTTTGTTGTCTTCTCAATTCTGTCAAGGCTGTCAAGACCGCTCTTTGTAACTTTGAAAAATGTTCTAAACTGTCTTACAGACACCCCAAGATCAAAGCTTCTCTGGAAAGTCTGCATATTGGTATGGACATTATTGTTGCGCACTCTCGCCTGCGCCTGGTAAGCAACCTTGTATCCCGCATTTATAATCTTTGCGGCCATAAGAACATCCTCATTATATATGGCTCTTACAACAAAACCTCCAAGTTCATTATAAATGCTCTTTCTGTATGCCGCGCATGTATTCGAACAGTCATAAGTGTGCATTCCCATATCTTTTATGTCAGCACCTGATTTTACCTTGCTGACTGCAGGATAAAAATACTGCTTTGTAAATTTTTCAAGAACATCAGCATCCTTTGCCGGGAACTGTCTGGCATAAGAAGCTGCAATAACCGGATCTTCAAAAGGTTCTATAAGATGCTCGAGCATTCTTTTATCAAGTGGAACCGCATCCTGGCTCATAAGAACTATAAAATCAGCATCCGACAGCGCCGCACCGTAATCTCTTGTTGCGCCATGGTCAAAGTCTTCCTTGTTGATATTGAAAATGCTGATTTTTGTATCCTCATCATCCTCAAAAGTTATAATCGAATCATCCTCTGCCTGAATTCCGTTGTAACGTATTCTTCTTTTTTCATCCTGAAAATTAACAATCGATTTTCTTATAGGAGCTTCATTTGCCGTCATGTTTACCGTGTTAAGAATGATAATATTGTTAACATTGACAGTCTGCTTTTTTATTCTTTCGATAATATCCGCAAATCTTACCGACGGTCTGTAGGTAGGAATTATTACATCAACTGATTTTCCGATATTTTTACCTGTTGTCTTCTTCTCATTATCTTTCATCCAATCATAACCTCCATTCAATATCACAAAAGGCTCTTCACAAGCTCGCATGCGGCTTTTGCATCTTCAGAGTATCCGTCCGCCTGTATTTCATCCGCAAAGCTTTGTGTTGCCACTGCGCCTCCGATTATTACTTTCGTATCCGGAATCTGATCTTTTACCAGATCCACTACCTTTTTCATCTCCATCATTGTGGTTGTCATAAGCGCAGACAATCCTATAATTGATGCATTGTTTTCCTTTGCCGCATCCACTATTGTCTGAGCCGGAACATCTTTCCCTAGATCTATTACGTTATATCCGTAGTTTTTAAGCATAAGTACGACAAGATTTTTACCGATATCATGAACATCACCTTCGACTGTTGCCATGATAATTGTAGTCTTCTCCCCGTCCGAATCATCCGAACCTAACATCGGTTCAAGATAATCTATTCCCATCTTCATTGTCTCCGCAGACATTATAAGCTGAGGCAGGAAATAAATCTGCTTATCAAAAAGTTCCCCCACATAGTTAATTGCAGGTATAAGCATCTTCTCGACAATATCCTGTGCTTGTGTTCCATTGTCCAATTCACCTTTTACCGAATCGACAATTTTTCGTTTGTTGCCCTTTACAACATTATCAAATACTTCCCCGTCTACTGCATCGTCAGGAATGGGTAAGTCCTGACGTCTTTTGGGGGAGGATTTGGGTGTAGCCGATTTATTGGCATCTGCCGGCGAGGCAGCAACAACATTATCACCACTTACAACACTCACGGGATGAGCGGTAACTCTCTCAATATATCTTACCGAAGAATCTTCTTTGTTACAAAGCAGATCTGATGCAAATGCTATATTCATAAGCAGATCCTGTGATGGATTTGCAATAGCCATCGTAAGTCCTTCTTTTACGGCAAATGCAAGGAATGCCGAGTTAACAAACTGTCTTTGCGGCAATCCAAACGAAATATTTGAAAGACCGCAGGTTGTCGGAACGCCCAAAACATTCTTACAGTACGCAATAGTCTCAAGAGTATCCTTTGCTGCATCAGGTTTTGCACCGACGGTATTAACAAGACCATCAACGATAAAATCATATTTGTTAAGACCAAGCTTTTGTGCCTCATCTATAATTGCATGTAAATATTCTTTTCTTTGCTCCATGTCCTTAGGAAGACCTTCATCGGCTACAGGCAGAAGAATAAACATTGCACCGTATTTTTTCGCAAGAGGAAGTACTTTTTTAATCTTAACCTCTTCAAGCGAAACCGAATTGATAAGTGCTCTTCCAGGATATATCTTAAGTGCTTCCTCAATGATATCAGGATGTGATGAATCTATACAAAGAGGAATATCGACAACTCCCATAACCTCTTTTATTACATTAAGCATCATCTGCTTCTCATCGATTCCGTTCATACCAACATTAATGTCAAGTATGTCTGCTCCAAGCTCTGCCTGACTTTGTGCCATATCGCACACCATGTCAAGCTTGCCTTCTAACAACTGGGCTTTAAGCGCCGCTTTTCCTGTAGGATTGATTCTCTCTCCTATAACCATAAATCCCTTATCAAGATCGATAGGAAGATATCTTCTCTGAGTTGTAAGTACTCTTCTTGGAAGATGCTGTTTGGCATCCTGCGCAGACTTAACAAGGCTTTCCTTACCTGTTTTTTCAATCTCTTCTTTAAGTCTTTGTATGTGTAATGGTGTTGTTCCGCAACAACCTCCCAATATCGTGGCACCCGCATGAATTACCTTTTGCATCTCAACAGCAAATTCATCCGCATCCATGTCATATACCGTAACATTGTCTTTCAATTTTGGAAGACCTGCATTAGGCTTTGCGATAATAGGAATATTACTGTACTTTGCCATCTGCTCAATAATCTCGGCCATCATATCAGGTCCTGTTGAGCAGTTGGCGCCTATCGCATCAGCTCCCATACTCTCAAGTACCAGTACAGCTGTTATAGGATCTGTTCCAAATAAAGTTCTTCCGTCTTCGTTAAATGTAAGAGTTATCATAACAGGCAGATCGCATACTTCTTTGGCTGCAAGAAGGGCAACTCGACACTCTGCCAGAGACATCATGGTCTCTATTACAATCAGGTCACATCCTTCCATAACGCCATATGTAATCTGTTCTTTATATACGTCATAGAGCTCATCAAAAGTTAAATCACCGAAAGGTTCAAGCTGTCTGCCCGTCATTGTAAGGTCAAGTGCAACCTTTGCCCGAGTTCCGGCCGCTTCTTTTGAGAGCTTTACAAGTTCCCTGTTGATATACTCAGCCATAGAATCCAGACCGTATTCCCTGAGTTTGATTCTGTTACCTGAAAATGTAGGAGCATATAATATATTTGTTCCGGCATTCACATATGCTTTTTGCAAATCAAGTAAAACTTTCGAATTGTTGATACACCACTGCTCCGGACAGACTCCTATCGGCATTCCGGCACTTATAAGGTTACTTCCGGTAGCACCGTCAAGATATATAATTTCATTTGATGTCCATTGTCTGAATTCTTCTCTTGTCATTGTTACTCTCATCTCCGTATCAACATTTTCTAAGCATTTTTATCAAATTTAAAACCTGAAAAATAAAGCATTCCTTCATTATCCACCATTACAGTTTCGTATTCCAAGGAATGCTTATCTTCAAAATATTATTAAACCGGATTATTAAGCACGGCTCCTAAAATATTACCACCGGCAAGTTCTATTTGTTCTTTAGCAGCAAAAACAACATCCTGTCTTGTCTTTTCCTGCTCCATTATGAGTATTGTACCATCACATTTGCTGCAAAGAATAGATGTAATATTACTGTCAAGAACCGGCTCGGTATCAAATATAACATAGTCAAATTTCTTCTTGAGAACCGCAACCATCTTCTCAAATGCACTGCTGCTTACAAGCTGGTCTGCATTGGAAATGTTTTCACCCGAAAACATCATGTAAAGATTTTGTATATCCGTCTTATAAACAGAATCATTAAGTCCCGCTTTTCCTGTAAGTGTCTCCGTTATTCCCATAACATTACTTGACTTACCCGAAACTCCTTTTCTGTAATCACACATAACAAGAAGGGTTCTCTTGTCGTTATCCGCAAGATTACCGGCAAGCTGAAAAGCTATAAGAGATTTTCCCTCCTTTGCGCATGCACTGGTCACAACTAATGTTTTAACATTGTTCCCTGCAAACTCAATATTAGTTCTTAACATATCAAATGCTTCCACAACGTGGCTGTCAAGTCTCTCTCTGTTCTTTATGCTTATTTTGTTCATATCTTCCTCATTTCAACGTGTGCAACCTCTAACTACATATCTTCTTCATCTTTGTCCTCAATAGGTGGTATAACAGCTAATACAGGAATATCAAAATATCTTCTGACATCCATAGCATTTTTAACCGTGTTATCAAGGAGATAAAACGCACAAATTATAAACAATGAGAATACAAATCCTATCACTGCACCTAAAAGCGTAAAGTCCTTGATTCCAAGTCTGTCCACAAATCCGCCATTCTTAACGGTAACCTTAAATCTTACAGGATTACTCTCATCAGCATACGGAATACTCTCAATATCATAATTCTCCATAAGTTTCTTAGAAACTGCAGCATATATCTCCTTTACCACTGCCGTTGCATAAGTTTCATCCTTATCAAAATACATAATGTTAAATACACCGTCAGAATATTCAACTCTTGCATCACTTATAAAATTAGAATACGACTGATCTGTTGAAATATTAGTAAAAATATCTTCTTTCAAATCTCCTGATTCGATCAGTTTTATTATGTCATCTTCGCTGACTTTTTTAGCGTCTGATGAATTGTAGTTAATGGTCATACCAAGGGAAGCCGCAAATGTTATTTTTCTCTCGGATACTTTGTCATTAACAAGGAAATATCCAAGGAAAATCATAGCAAATAACACTGTTCCCAATACAATAGTTCCAAAATTTCTGAATATATTTTCAAAAAAGCCTGCTACTTTTCTTTCCTTCACCAATTTATTCTGTGGCTTCAAGACTATCCGCTCCTTCGCAATTATCCTGTCTTAATTACTTAAGAATGTTTTCAACAACTTCCTGCATCTTGTCAACGTCACATACTGTATCATGACGTACAGGAGCACTTCTAATATCCTCAATAGCCTGAGGAACATCTCTTTTTGCAATTGAAGCAAGCTCATCAATAAGTTCAAAGTCTGTCATTGATGCATATTTTCCGTCAACAGCTTCCATTACACTTCTTGTAAACTTGAATGGACTTGCAGTAGATGCGATAACTGTAGGAGTGTTATCAGAAGTCTTTGCAACATAATCCTTATATACACCTGCTGCTACTGCTGTATGTGTATCGATTACATATCCTGTCTTGCTGTATAAATCCTTAATAGTTGCAGCTGTCTTAGCTTCATCACAGAATCCTCCCACAAAATCAGCAAGCTCCTTTTTCATTGAATCTGTAATCTCATATTTACCTTCTTTTGAAAGTGCATTCATAAGTTCCTTGTTGGCATCTGCATCATTGCCTGCAATTCTGTAGATAAGTCTCTCAAGATTGCTTGAAATAAGAATATCCATTGAAGGTGATGATGTAAGTATGAAATCTCTGTTACGGTCGTATACACCTGTACCGAAGAAATCAAAGAGAACTTTATTCTCATTAGATGCACAAATAAGCTTATTAATGTTAATTCCCATATTCTTTGCATAATATGCAGCAAGAATATTACCGAAATTACCAGTTGGAACGACAACATTGATGCTGTCACCGTCTTTAATCTGTCCATCTGCTACAAGCTTTGCATAAGAATATACATAGTATACAATCTGTGGAACAAGTCTTCCGATGTTGATTGAGTTAGCAGATGAGAACTGGTAACCTCTGTCATCTAACTTCTTGGCAAGTTCCTTGTCGTTGAACATCTTCTTAACGCCTGTCTGAGCGTCATCAAAGTTACCGTTAATTCCTACAACAAATGTGTTATCTCCTCTCTGTGTAACCATCTGCTTCTCCTGAATTGGACTTACTCCGTTCTTAGGATAGAATACAATAATCTTTGTTCCCGGAACATCAGCAAAACCTGCAAGAGCAGCTTTACCTGTATCACCTGATGTAGCTGTAAGAATTACGATATCATTCTTTACATTATTCTTCTTAGCAGATGTTATAAGAAGATGTGGCAGTATAGAAAGTGCCATATCCTTAAATGCGATTGTAGGGCCATGGAAAAGTTCAAGGAAATAAGCACCGTCTTCTTTAACAAGCGGAGCAATCTCCTTAGTGTCAAACTTTGAATCATATGCCTTCTCAATACAGTTCTTAAGCTCATCCTCTGTGAAATCAGTAAGGAAAAGTTTCATTACTTCATATGCTATCTGCTGATATGACATAGCTGAAAGTTCCTTAACTGAAACATCAAGCTTTGGTATGCTGTTTGGAACAAAAAGTCCGCCATCATCTGCAAGTCCCTTAAGGATTGCCTGTGATGCTGTAACACTTACTTTGTCATCTCTTGTACTATTATATAAAATCTCCATATCAGATCTCCTATCTGTAAAATTTAATTCTAGTGTCTATCGATTGTTAATTGTAACACAACCACCATAAAAAATAAAGGGACAAAAAAGGCAATCCTTACTTTGGGGACTGCCTTCTAATTGCCGATAACTAATACTTATAAAATGACTGCTTGTTGTGTGTGAACAAATGAGTAAGGGATCTTGCATGCCAGCTTGACTCCTCACACCATGTTGCTATAAAATATGTTGCTCCCTGAGAATAATCATCTCCGGCAAGAGCTGCATCTACGGCTTTCTTAACCTTTGAAGTAGGTTTTGCATCATAAATTGCATGCTTTGCAGGTGAGAACTGATAAGTTCCGTTATTATTCTCGAAGATTACTCCTTCAATTGTGTTAGGAAATCTTGAAGAACTAAGTCTGTTAAGAATAACATTAGCAACAAGTACCATTCCTGCATAATCTTCCCCTCCGGCTTCACACATTACAATCTTGGTAAGCCAGTCATACTCTTCCTGTGTTACGGAATATGTTTTTCCCTTTGCAAGCACACAGTCTGTCACAATTACAGGCTCCACATATTCTTCTTCTCCAATGTTTTTATCTGATATACTCACCTTTGTACCATTTAATGTTACACCATCCATAAGTGCACTCGCATATGAACTGTATGACACAACATCTGTGTACATCTCTTCCTGTCTGTCAAAATATTTACGTCCGATTCCATCGAACACGTCCCCAATCACACATCCTTCATAGGTATCAGCGATATCCATTACAAGATTCTTTATCGAAGTATAATGTATCTCCTCTTCTTCGACATTCTTATTATCATTAATGTTGGCAGCGTTAACTTTTGGTATGGCTGTAAGTGCCAGTCCCGTAAGTGCACAAACGGCAATTGAACCTTTAACCATGTTACGTTTAACAAAGTCACCTGTTTTCTTTGCGTGTTGCTGTTTTTTATTAATTCTAATCATAGATTACCTCGCTTTTTTTGGTATGGTGCTAAGTATAAAGACCTATTTTCAATGTGTCAACGATTACGCCCCATTTTCGGCTCTTCGCCATTCACTGTCAGAAAATGTTTTTTATTCTTGTGCACCTCATACAATATTCCTCTCATTTTGTTGTGTAATGTTCACACTTTTAACCCTTTCACAATTTTTAGGTTTGTTAATTATTTGTTACATATTATTTCGCATTTTTTTAAAATCTATTCGTATATCGTTAAAAACGCATATAAATTATTACGTTTTGTGTAACATTTAATCGACAAATCCCCTGTTTATGCGAAATTTTTTTTACGAACTTTTCTACTGTAGTAGTATGATTGACTCATATAATTAATTGACGCCTGATATAATACCATAATATAATTATCATTATAAGGCGATTTAATAGATTATTATCAGGAGGTGAATTTAGTGTTACCGGGTGTTTTTACAGCTTTTAAAAAAGACAATACAAGATATTACCGCGCCTGCGTAACATATCGCGGCAAGCACATTTCCCTTGGTAGTTTTGATAACGAAACTAACGCTTCCGATGCATACATTATCTCAAAAAAAATATTGGATGATTCCAATATTAATATAGATGACTACGAGCAATGTTCCCTTTCTTTTGAAAAATGGGTCAGCCTGATTAATTTCAGAGATAATGGAATATACAGCCGTGCCCCAATTTATATGAAGGATACTTACTTCATATATTATCTGACACAAAATACACATTTAATTTTTGATACAGATGATCTTTTTTACTATTCAAGCCATAAAATCAGCCAAAGAGGCGGTCATCTGTATGTAACCGAATACGGAATGCAGGTAAACATACTGTCCCGCTATGGAATTAAAAACTATGGTGTGGAAGGCAGAGATTATGAATTTATCAACGGAATACGGGGAGACTTCAGATACTGCAACATTCGTATTATCAACAAATACCATGGTGTTCTTTGTGAAAAGAAAAAAAATAAAACCATGTATGTTGCAAAGATACACATACATGGTGACTATATAATAGGCCGCTATCACACCGATTATGAAGCGGCCATTGCATACAATAAAGCTGTAGACATTTTAAAAGAAAATGGTGTCAAAAAAAGCTTTCCAACCAACTATATAGTAGAACTTGATGCAATAAAATACTCAAGTATATATAACAAAACCAGAATTAATAATTCTATCAGGGAATATCGCCCACAGTAATAATAGTTACCTGATTATTGTGGCGATATTTTTTTCTTATATCTGCATAGTCTCTTTAAAGGATTAATCCTTACAGATGCCAAATAGAAAAATAATGTACCCATACACGCAAGCAACAGTAAACTTATTATTGTCCAATATTCCTCTACTGCACTGCACACTCTCAGGCTACCGCCAAATTCCTCTGCCAGATCTTTGACAGAATAATTTACACCAATCGCTTTCATAATCAATGAACATACACTTATTAATGGATTAAACAAAGTAAGATATTTAATAGGTCCAACACTAACACCTATAAGCTCATCCTTATCTCCAAAATAATAATCGTAATTATATATCACA
This sequence comes from uncultured Lachnospiraceae bacterium, assembly GCA_902766825.1. Lineage (GTDB taxonomy): Bacteria > Bacillota > Clostridia > Lachnospirales > Lachnospiraceae > CACXFB01. The sequence goes on along the minus strand of CACXFB010000094.1, from coordinate 1,106 downwards.
CTCTTTATACCATAACATGCTGCCGGAATAACAATTGTGAAAAATGTGATTGCCATTACCCAGGCAATCCCAAGCACATTTGAACTCCTTGTATTTTTTGCTTTTGAACCGGCAAAAGCCCCTACTCCTGCACAAAAATATCCGTTAATAAGCATTCCTGCTATTATTACAAAAAGTCTTTTTATCGATACACTGTACATTCCAAGCATACCAATAAGAAAAGGAAGACTTGATGCAACATAAGTAAACATAACAACCATTCCCCCCATCATCTTCCCTAGAATTATTTTCTTTCTGCTGTATCCTGTTGTAATCAGGGTTTCATAAGTCTGCTGCTGTCTTTCTTCTGCAATTGAAGATGCACAATAACTTGGAATAACTAGATAAATCACAGCAAATTCCAATGCCAAAAATAATGCAATTACAATCCTTACATTTTCTCCTGCTTCATACACATTCAATATAGTACGTACATTTATCATTTTATAATACGGCATCATACTATCTTCAATACTTGTCCCCACATCCAGATAAGAATTATCTATAGCAATTATCGCGCACAAAAAAGCTATGGCACATATTACATTTACAATAAAAATAAATACCGGAAGTTTCATACTTCTTGATGTACTTATAATCTCTTTTTTTAAGACGGGATTGATATTCATCTTCATATTCCTTCCTTATTGGTTAATTCTATAAACACTTGCTCTATGTCATTTTTTTCTTGAACAAAGCTACTGATAAGTACATCATTATCAACAAGTGTCTTAATCAGATATGCCTTGTCATTATCATCCCCGATATACTCAAAAGAACAAATGTTATCCATTATGGACATACAATCCACTTTATCCATTTTTCTTAGAACAGATACAGCGTTATCCATGCCACTAACTACATTAATATTTATTCTTGCTGCTCTTTTATTTGAGTTGAGGAGTTCATCCATAGTACCTTTTATAATTATTTTTCCTCTTTCAATTACACCAATTGTTGTAGTCATTTGAGCAAGCTCCGGAAGTATATGAGAACTGATTATTACTGTTTTTCCCATCTGACAGAGAGTTTTCATTATTTCCTTCATTTCAAAACGTGCTCTTGGA
>CACXFB010000093.1 GCA_902766825.1 uncultured Lachnospiraceae bacterium | reverse complement strand
CAGTGCGGGTTTCTGAATATTTTTTATGTGTCGGGAATATTAAATTATCAATGCTGTAAATTGCCTGCTTGCAGGCATCAGACTGTAGACAAAGTGACAATGTCACTGAGAATTCCCTAGCATATGAATTACTAGCTAATTTCATCATCTCTATTTTCACTAGTAATTTTCCAGCAAGGACTACTAGTGAAATTTCATCATCCCTATTTTCACTAGTAATTTTCCAGCAAGGACTACTAGTGAAATTTCATCATCTCTATTTTCACTAGTAATTTTCCAGCAAGGACTACTAGTGAATTTTCATCATCCCTATTTTCACTAGTAATTTTACATCAAGGACTACTAGTGAATTTTCATCATCCCTATTTTCACTAGTAATTTTCCAGCAAGGACTACTAGTGAAATTTCAACATTCTTGTTTTCACTAGTAAAGGACTCAGTCACACTCCAGGGGCTGTGAAAAATACTTATATGAAAAACCAGCTATAAAAAAACAGCGGTGAATAATCACCGCTGCCGTAAACCCAATGTAAACCCAATGTAAATCCCAATAACAAATAATTATATAGTATATCTTTCGTTTTTCTCGACTACAATTCTTATCTTGCCATCCTCTCCCACATAATGAGAATTAGCTTTAATTGTGTCCCTGCTTTCTACTATACAATTTTCAATGTAAACGTTGTCACCGATATGAACATCATTTAAAATGATAGAATTCTTTATCGTTGTATTATTTCCCACATATACCTTCTTAAAGAGAACAGAATTTTCAACGTAACCGTTGACGATACATCCGCTTGATACAAGCGAATTTTTAACTACCGAACCGGAATTATGTTTTGCCGGTGGAAGATCATCCACTTTAGAATAGATGCTTCCGTTCTTAAAGAAATGATCCCTGACTTCTTTCTTTAAGAAATCCATATTGGTTCTGTAGTATGAATCCACTGTTGAAATGTTGCTCCAGTATGAATTCATATTGTATGCATAAATCTTTCTTACAGATACATTTCTTACAATGATATCTCTTACAAGATCATGTCTTTCTTCAAGCTGTGCCTGCTCTATCATATCAATAAGTAATCTTCTTCTTATAACGTAGACACCTATCGAAATCTCTTTTCCTCTTGCCACAATCGGCTTCTCATCAAAGGAGGTGATTCTGTTATCACTATCCATGGTAACAATTCCGAATCTGCTGGCATCTTCATTGCCGCCTACCTTTGTACATACAACGGTAATGTCAGCCTGCTTCTCAATATGGTAATCAACCACATCCGAATAATCCATTGTGTATATTCCGTCACCGGAAGCAATTACAACATAAGGCTCGTGACTGTTACGAAGATAATCAATATTCTGATAAATGGCATCTGCCGTTCCTCTGTACCAGAAACCGTTGTCTGATGTTATGGTTGGATTGAATACATACAATCCTCCCTGCTTTCTACCAAAGTCCCACCACTTTGATGAACTAAGATGTTCATTAAGAGATCTTGCATTGTACTGAGTAAGAACAGCAAGCTTCTGGATATGGGAATTGGTCATGTTACTTATTGCAAAATCTATGCTTCTGTAGCATCCTCCCACAGGCATTGCCGCAATCGCTCTCTTATTGGAAAGCTCTCTCATCTTATTGCTGTTACCACCTGCTAATACTATTCCAATTGCTTTCATCTGAGTTCACCTGCCTTTATCAAAGATTCTCCGGCTCCAAGCCATCCGTTGTTATAATCCCTTTCTACGGTAACACCTGATATAGCCGTATTCTTTCCTATCCTGATGTTTGCAGGAATAACTGAGTTCTCACCTATTGTTACAAGACCGTGTGAATAGATATCCGGATGCAACTTGTTAGGTGCCTCATCTCCGATACCAATCTCGCAGTTCTCGCCAACAAGAACATTTTCAGCGATAATTCCCTTGTAAACCTTAGCATTATCCATAATCTTTGTCTGATTCATAATGATGGAATCTCTTACGATAACTCCAGGTCCTATATATACGCCGGAACCTATTACCGAGTTAAATACCTGTCCGTAAATCTCTGAACCTTCACCAATAATTGCTTTGTCAACATGGGCTGTATCAGATACATACTGAGGAGGAATGATATCACTCTTGGTATATATCTTCCAGAACTCCTCATAAAGGTTAAACTCAGGAACCAGATCAATAAGTTCCATATTAGACTCCCAATATGAATTAAGAGTTCCTACGTCTTTCCAGTATCCATTAAACTCGTATGCAAAAATTCTCTTCTTAAGATTGTGGCAGTATGGAATGATATGTTTACCAAAGTCACAAGACTGCTGATCTTTAAGTGCAATCAGTGCCTCTCTTAAGAGTTCCCATTTGAAGATGTAAATACCCATTGACGCAAGATTACTTCTTGGGTTTGCAGGTTTTTCTTCAAACTCCATAATCTTCTTGTTCTCATCTGCAATTACGATACCAAATCTGTGTGCTTCTTCCATCGGAACCGGAATGGTTGCAAGTGTAATATCTGCAGCATTCTTCTTGTGGAAATCAAGCATAACTTCGTAATCCATCTTGTAGATATGGTCACCGCCGAGAATAAGAACATACTCAGGATTAAAGTAATCAATGTACTCAAGATTCTGATATATGGCATTGGCAGTACCTGTATACCACTCACTGCTTGTACTCTTCTCATAAGGAGGAAGAACAGAAACACCACCATTATTTCTGTCAAGATCCCACGGTATACCGATACCAATGTGAGTATTAAGCTTAAGCGGTTGATACTGAGTAAGAACTCCGACCGTATCCACGCCGGAATTGATACAGTTACTTAATGGAAAGTCAATTATTCTATATTTTCCACCAAACGATACCGCCGGTTTGGCAACTCTTGAAGTAAGAACGCCAAGTCTTGAACCTTGTCCACCGGCAAGAAGCATCGCTATCATCTCTTTTCTCACCACGTACATCACCTCATTCATATTTAATTTCTGATTTTACTCAAAATTATATTCAAAATTATATCACAATTTATATAGAAATTAAATTGTTTTATAAAAATTGTTCAAAAAAAATATTGAATTTATTATACTTTTACATACTTTTCACATATCTTTACACAACGCATTCTAAACATTATATTTGACTACCATTTCATTTATTCCCGATAAAATACATTTTATTTTAAACTTGTAATTTACATGCCAAAGGTTATAATTAATTCTGAAATGCACAAAGTTGTTACCTTATTCGTAATATGACAAAATAAAGATAATAACCCGGTGCCAACATGAATATAATTCAGAAATGAGGCATAATATGTTCAAGATAGATTTTGAAAAACCATGTAAAGTATTTTTTATAGGAATCGGCGGAATAAGCATGAGCGGATTTGCACATCTGCTTGCCGAGTCAGGATTTAAAGTATCAGGTTCCGACATGAAGGAAAGTGAGATAACAGATAACCTTGAGAAGGAAGGCATCAAAGTTTTCTACACTCAGTGTGAAGAGAATATCACAAGTGACCTTGACCTTGTTGTGTACACTGCTGCTGTTCACAGCGACCATCCTGAGCTTAAGAAAGCCGCCGAGCTTGGAATTCCGACAATGGACCGTGCCCAGATGGTCGGACAGGTAATGCTTAATTACAAAAATGCGATTGCCGTATCAGGAACTCATGGTAAGACAACAACTACTTCGATGCTTTCACACATTTTCCTTGCTGCCGACATGGATCCGACAATATCGGTAGGCGGAATTCTTAAAGCAATAGGAAGCAACATCAGAATCGGTCATTCCGAGAACTTTATAACAGAAGCCTGTGAGTACACCAACAGCTTCCTTAAGTTCAAACCGTTTATCGGCATCATTTTAAATGTTGAAGAAGACCATCTCGATTTCTTCAAAGACATCAACGATATAAGAAATTCATTCAAGCAGTTTTGCGGTCTGCTTCCTAAAGAAGGACTTCTTGTTATCAACGGTGAGATCGATAACATCGGTTACTTTACAGAGGGCTTAACAGCAAGATGCGTTACATACGGACTTGATAATGATGATTTCACATACACAGCTAAGAACATCACATATGATAAAGACGGATTTGGTGAATACGACCTCTACAGGCAGGGTAACTTTATAACACACATCCATCTTGGAGTTGTCGGCAAACACAACATATCCAATTCACTTGCTGCAATTGCGGTAGCACTTGAATGTGACATTGACACATCGTTTATCACAACGGGACTCAATGCATTTTCGGGAACTGTCAGAAGATTTGAATACAAAGGAACAGTCAACGGTTTTAACATAATCGACGATTATGCACATCACCCTACAGAGATTCGTGCAACCCTTAATGCTGCTGCCAATTACCCGCACAATAAACTCTGGGTAGTATTCCAGCCGCACACATATTCAAGAACAAAGGCATTTTTAAATGACTTTGCCAAGGCTCTCTCTCTTGCAGACGTTGTCGTACTTGCAGACATCTATGCAGCAAGGGAAGCTGATCCGGGAGACGTTTCATCTGACGATATTCGCAAACTTATCGAAGAATTAGGTACAAAGGCCTACTATTTTAAGACCTTTGATGAGATCGAAAAATTTTTATTAAAAAATTGTATCAACAACGACCTGTTGATAACCATGGGTGCCGGAAACGTAGTTGAAATCGGCGAATCTTTATTAAAATAAAAAAATTATCCACATTATTCACATATAAAACAGTTAATAACTCCTGTTTTATATGTGGATATTTTTTTGCATTATTTTACCTTTAAACAAAAGGGAACCAGATACTTATCCACATTATCCACATTTTCCCCCTTGATTTTGCCCACATACCCACGCATGCCTGTGCCTATTTTATTTTCTTTTTACCCATGCTATAATGCTAATGCCTGTGAAATAGTTTGCCGTTTTACCGGTGTATTTTGCAAGCGTTAGTTATATGGAGGTTAGTCATGGGAACGATAAGTTTAAGTTCAGATTTTTCACCGCAGACAACTACGGTGTCCAATATATTTATTGACAGGTACATGCCACAGGCAGACGGATCATATGTTAAGGTTTATCTTTACCTTTTAAGATGTCTTGGCAGTGGTAATTCAACAAGCATACCTGATATAGCAGACCTCCTCGAGACATCAGAGAGAGATATTATGAGGGCACTTTGTTACTGGCACAAAAAACAGCTTATTAACATTGAATTGTCCAACACCGACGGAAGGGCTGACAAGGAAGTTACATCAATTACATTTAAAGATTTATCCGGCATGGCTGCATACACGGAGCCCGAAGATAACTTAGATATTGCAGTTAACTTTAACAATAGAAATAACACACAGGTCACAGCTGACCTGTACACTGAACCGGAAGTGACCACATCAGCAAAAGTAACTAACGTTACTTCTAATATACCGGTTTCTGATTACATACCACCTGCCGATGATATGATTGTTTCCGAGGAATTACTTATGGATGATTCTACTTTTGTTCAGATGAAATCCATAATCGAAGGTGTCATTCTCGGAAGAATCCTTAGCGCTACCGAGTGTAATCTCATCGTCAATCTTTATCATAATTATCATTTTGACCCTGAGCTTATACTCCACCTGTTCGAGTATTGTGCTTCAAGAAAGCATTCTAAGCCTTCAGCTTCCTATATTGAAAAGGTGGGAATCGACTGGGCTACACATGGTATCGATTCCGTTGAAAAAGCAAAGGAATACACCATCGATTACAGCAAGATATATACTGATGTAATGAAGGCTTTTGGCATAACCGACAGAACACTAGGCACCTCAGAAAAAAATCATCTTAACACCTGGGTATACAAATACCTTTTTGACTCTGACATAATCGTTGAAGCATGTTCAATGGCACTTGCAAGAACAGAAAAGAACCGTTTTGAATACGCAGAGTCAATACTTAAGAGCTGGTACGACAACAACATTCACACTGTTGATGAAGCCCGCAGTTATGCCAAGAACCATACCCGTGTCAATTATGCTAAAAATGCACAGGTTAAGAACAACGGCACTGCTTCTAACGATTCATCAATACCTAAGCGCAATGCACCGCAGTATGTTCCAAGCTTCAATTTTGAGCAAAGAACTTATACGCAGGATGATTTTAACGCACTGACCAAAAGAGCTGTTGCCAACATTTCCAACTAACAACAGGTGCTAAAACGGAGGATTTATGTCACTTAATAATTCGCAGATTAATGCAATTCTAAAAGAATACGACAACAAACGCTTCAGGCATAAAGCAATCCTTGATGAAAGGACAGCTAAGATATACCGGGAGCTTCCTGAATACAGACGCATTGATGATGAGTTAATCAGCACCAGTGCCGCCTTTGCAAGGCAGGCAATTCTTGATCCGGATAATTTTGATTTACAATCCCATCAGGAACATATTAATTCGCTTACAAGGAAAAAAAAGCATATACTTACATCCGCCGGCTATCCAGACAACTACCTTGAGATGGAATATGACTGTCTCAAGTGTAGGGACACCGGCTACATTGACAACAAGCCGTGTACATGTTTCAGACAGGCAACAATCAACATGCTCTACTCACAGGCATTGATTAACACGGCAATTAATACTCAGAATTTCTCAACTTTTGATTACAGTCTTTACAGCAGGGATCACGTCGACCCACAGCTTAATGTTACCCCTTACGATAACATAATGGGTGTTGTTAAGGTCTGTAACAACTTTGTTAAACAGCTTGATATTCCTTATGAAGAAAGAAATTTCAAGAACCTTCTCATAACGGGAAATACAGGCGTCGGCAAGACTTTTCTTTCTAACTGTATTGCCAAGGCAGCCCTTGATGAAGCACACTCTGTTGTGTACATAACAGCCCAGGAACTGTTTAACATTCTTGATAAGGCTGCATTTAACAAAGATGACGGTGAGGAATCAGATGCAAAGCTTGATAACATAGAACAATGTGATCTTCTTATAATAGATGACCTTGGTTCAGAATTTGCCACCCGATTTACTACTTCGGCAATTTATTCATGTCTTAACGAAAGACTTCTTAAAGGGCTTGCAGTAGTAATCTCGACCAACCTTGATTTTGAAAATCTTCTAATTAATTACAGTGAAAGGGTATACTCGCGTATCATCGGGGAATATACACCTTTAATAATTGTGGGAAATGATATCAGATATAACAAAATCAACAATAAATAATGAACTACAGCTGATATTATGGCAAATATAATAGGTTGAAAATTTATTCACTATAAACTATTATGGATTATGTGCAAAACTCAAAATAAAATACATATACGGAGGACTTAACAATGCCAGCAGACAAACTTTTTCAATCCATTCCGGTAGGTAACCTTGGAATCGTAGCTTTAGAGAGCTGCAATGATATGGGACACCGCGTAGATAACTATATCGCCGCATGGAGAGATGATCGTAAAAACAGAAACGCAACACCATTTGCATCATTCCCTGGATACAAGCAGGATTCTTATATAGTAGATGCAAAATGCTCAAGATTCGGTTCAGGTGAAGCAAAATGCGTTATTAACCAGTCTGTTCGTGGTGATGATATATATATTCTTGTGGATGTTTGTAACTACAGCCTTACATACAAGGTTTGTGGACACACTAACCACATGTCTCCTGATGATCACTATCAGGATGTTAAAAGAGTTATTGCCGCAATAAGCGGTAAAGCAAGAAGAATTACAGTTATTATGCCTTTCCTTTATGAAAGCAGACAGCATAAGCGTTCTTCAAGAGAATCTCTTGATTGTGCTTTGGCACTTCAGGAGCTTACCAACATGGGAGTTGAGAGCATAATTACTTTTGACGCTCATGATCCTAGAGTACAGAATGCAATTCCTCTTAAAGGATTTGAGACAGTACAGCCTACATACCAGTTCATCAAAGCCCTCCTTAACAATGTGGACGACATGAAGCTTGATGCCGATAACCTCATGGTAATCAGCCCGGATGAAGGTGGTATGAACAGAGCAATCTACTTTGCCAACGTATTAGGTGTTGACATGGGTATGTTCTATAAGAGACGTGATTACACAAAGATTGTTGACGGACGTAATCCTATCGTTGCACACGAGTTCCTTGGAACTGATATCGAAGGCAAAGATATGTTAATTATCGATGACATGATTTCTTCAGGAGACAGCATGATTGATGTTGCTACTGAGCTTAAGAAACGTAAAGCAGGCAGAATATTCGTATGCACAACATTCGGTCTTTTCACTAACGGACTTGAGAAATTTGATGAAGCTTACGAGAAAGGTCTTATCTACAGAGTTCTTACAACTAACCTTGTATATCAGACACCTGAGCTTTTAGAGAAGCCTTATTACATCAACGTTGATATGAGCAAGTACATCGCTCTTCTTATCGACACACTTAACCATGATGCATCAATAAGCGATCTTCTTAATCCTGTAGAACGTATACATAAAAAAGTTGCTGAATATAAAAACTCCCATTTATAAAAAATATATGATATAATATCTGTATCACTAGTTTAAGGGAGGTCTGAACACTATGTTTGAAAGAAGTGAGACCCGCAGGGTGCTCAAAAAACTTATTCTTCTTATAGCTGCAGGCATCGCCATTGGTCTTTTCATCAAGAACCTCGTTAAGCACCATATGGAGATTATGCAGAAGATAAGCGGAGTAACCGATGATGACAAGGAATACACCTCATCATTTGAGTCAAAGGAATATAAACCCGGATGTTCATTTAAAGGTGGCGGCATACGTTCAATGTTCTCAAGTGTGACATTTAATCTCGCCGATTTAAAAACCGAAGATGATTTATCCGTGACATGTAATGCAATCGGAAGCGTTGTTGAACTTAAAGTTCCGGCAGATATCAATGTAGTTACTATTGATATTTCAAAAGCTTCGGCAGTACACAATGGTGCTCTCGCTCCGTTTGATTCAGACAAAAAGACACTTAAGGTTTATATCTCAGGATTTATGAGTGTAGTACTTATAAAGAATTCTTAAAGATTATATTTTCAAAAAGGGCAATCCTAATCGGGATTGCCCTTTTTGACTGTAGGCAAAGTAATAGTTGCCTTTTCTATAGTTAGCTTTTCTATAGTTAGCTTTTCTATTCTATACGAATATTAGAATAATTATTTTTCGCAGCACATGGGTCGTGACCTAGTATAATATCTTCTAATTAGCTGGACCATTGAAACACAGAGATCGTACATGTTTCCAGCAATAATAAGGTCCAGTTAATTGGCGAACGTTATACTAGGAGAATAAGAGTAATGAAAATTCTCTAGTAGTCTTCGGTGAAAAATTACTAGGAAAACAAGAATAATGAAAATTCCCTAGTAGTCCCCGGTGAAAAATTACTAGGAGAACAAGAATAATGAAAATTCCCTAGTAGTCCCCGGTGAAAAATTACTAGGAGAACAAGAGTAATGAAAATTCCCTAGTAGTCCATAAACAAGGGGAAGCCCTAGCGACAATGTCACTGGTGCTTCCCCTTGTTACTGCTCTTTGTTTGATTATTTATTTACTGATCTTTACACTCTTAATAACGGACCATGCGCCGAATACCTTATTTCCGTCTATAGTCTTATATGCTCGAACACGCACATAATATGTCTTTCCTTTTGTAATACCGGAAATAGTATTTCCTGCATTAGATGCCCCAGATACAGTCACTGCTTTGTTGCCGGACTTAAAT
>CACXFB010000092.1 GCA_902766825.1 uncultured Lachnospiraceae bacterium | reverse complement strand
TAGAGATTGAAAATACATGCGATGAAAATGTGAACCTGTTTGATCAGTTAATGTACACTACATCTGTTGCCAGTGTGGCGACTGCCGGTACTTATAATGCGTCAATAGGAATTGATGAACATGGTAATAAAACTGATATAGCAACTTGTGTAATTGTTCCAGGAGAAAAATTAAAGATAGGATTGATAGCAACTATCTATATACCTATTTTAGCGGAGAAATATGTTGAGCACATAGATGAATATCCTCTTTACATGGAGCTTGAAGACTACGAGGGCAGCAGATTTATAAGAAGAATAAAGCTTAATTGAGTGATGCGGATGCATAAACATGTGTATACATGATTTTTGTGTGTGGTACTGTTTTACAAGTTGTGTTAATTGGTATCTATAGGAATCTCCGTTATGTTGACTCAAATTGTTAAAAAATTTATAATTAAAATATAATTCTAAATTTTACAAGAAGAAAATATGGACTGTCATTGTGTAAAGTATGGGGGTGATGAATGTGTTAAAAAATGAATTAAAACGAGCATTTACAAACAAGGGAATGTTGCTTGCAATACTCCTTGGGCAAGGGATAAATCTCTATTACATATACAGTTTGTTAGTACAGTTTAGGGAAAAGGAAAAGAATATTGCACAGATTGGGGAAAAGGTCGGAATAGAATTATACATGCAAATAAGCAGAAACACACCATTTGATATTTGGATAATAGGTCATATGTGTCAGGCATTAGTGCTTTTTATGTATTTTTTGCCTATCATAGCTACACTTCCATATGCTGCTTCTTATGCAAGTGAAAAGAAGAATGGTTATGTAAAGAATGTTATCTACAGAGAGGGAAGGGGACGATATAAAATTAATAAAATGATTGCATCATTTATATCAGGGGGAACTGCTGTAGTATCAGTTCTGATTGTAAATCTTATGTGGTGTTTTACATGTATGCCAATGAAAATGCCTGTTGCCTGTTCTAATGCACCCCTGGCAGATGCAAGAACCATGCTTGGGGTAATGTATTATGATCATCCGTTTTTATACTGCGGATTATATATTGTTATGGCATTTATATTTGCAGGAACGATATCGTTGGTATCAATACTTATTTCAGAACTTACAACTAATATTTTTACGGTTACATTATTTCCATTTTTGGTATTAATGGTATTAAATACATTGTTAATAGAGGACAAAGGATACTATCTCCCAATGCAATTCCTTAGAGCGAGCAATTCGGGATATAAGTTATATTTGGTTCCTTTGATAGCTGTGATAATAATACCAATATCAGTGCTATTGTTTGTTGTGTGCGGCAAAAAAAAGGACATATTGTAGTGTAGGTTTGGATTATAAGTGAAGATAAAGAGGAATGATATGAAAAAAATTTATGAGTATAAAAAAGCATTTATCATAATTTCAGTCATAGTACTTATATTTTTTGTGTGGCTGGTATTTGTAATAAAGATTAATCTGGAAAGCGAAAAGGATGAATATAAATACTATGAAATTAATGAACCAATAGAGTATAAGGAAATGTCTTTTGTTATTTTGGATTACGAAAAGCTTTCCGAAGAAGAAATGAACAACAAATATACTATCACAAAAAATGATATGGGGTTCCCTGATGATAATATTGATTTTACATACTATATTGTATGGATGGATGTTAAAAGTCTGAATGTGGAAAGTGAAAGTCAGTTAGGTTCGGTAGTAAATGGAGCAAGTTTGTTAAGAAAGGCTGACGCATCACAATTTTCATTTGATTTTGTATTAGATCAAAATGGAGAAAAACGAGACGACTATTTTTATGAGGATTTAAAGGCAGGTAAAACTGTACGGGCGGGAATCATTGCAACATTTAATATTAATGAGCTTTGGCTTAGTCAGAAATATGTTAAAAAAGTTGACGAATACCCTCTTTACATGGAACTTGAAGACTACGAAGGCAGCAGATTTATAAGAAGAATAAAGCTGAATTAAGTGGTGCATGTGTATACATGATTTTATGTTTGAGAAGGTATTATAATGATAAGATTGAGGTGAATTTATTATGAAACAAAAAAGTTTAGGACATAAAATTGCAGGTGTAGTTTCAAGTATAGTGGTTATAGTTTTGTGTGTGGTACTGTTTTTAATCAATAAAAACGGAAAGACAGCAAAAGATATAGTTAATGATGTAAAACAGGTTGTTGATGATAAAAATGTGGGGAGCGAAGATGAAAATTTAGAG
>CACXFB010000091.1 GCA_902766825.1 uncultured Lachnospiraceae bacterium | reverse complement strand
TAGGAGAAAGATACACACAGCTGACCGGGATTTCCGATGAGACGGTTAAAGATGCAAGAAGTTTTACTGAGGCATTTAAGGAGTTTTGTGAGTGGTGCGGAACAGGCTATAAGATTATTTCATGGGGCGGAACTGACAAAGCCCAGATAAAAGCGGAGTGTCTGTTTAAAGGTATAGAACCTGCTGATATCAAATACATGATGAAGAACTGGCTTGATTTTCAGGCATTATTTTCAAAAAATCTAGGTATATATAAGAGTGTAGGTTTGAAAGATGCCGTTAACTATGCAGGCATTGATGCAGAAGGTGATTTTCATGACGCATACTGGGATGCGAAAAATACGGCATCTTTGTATCGTATGTTTAAGTTGGATTTTGATAATCTAAGAACAGTTATGAAACCGTATATTGAGTCTATGAAAAAGGCACAGGCGATGACATTCAGTTTAGGCGAATTACTTAAAAATATTGATGTTGACAGCAGTAAAGCGTAAGCGCCTGTTGGCGGTGAAAGGATTACAGATGAAAAGATTTAATGGGCAGGTATTAAAGAAGATGTGTGCAGGTGTTATGCTTTTGACAGGTGCTATAGGACTTACGTCATGTGGTTCTAAGGCACAGGATTCTTATAAGCAGGCACTTTCATATAGCAGTGATGGGGATTATGATAATGCGGTTAAGTGTTACGAGGATGCTATTTCGGTTAATCCAGAAAAAGCGGAATATTATATTGATTATGGGTTTGTGCTTATGAAGACAGGTGAGTACAGTGAAGCCATAACACAGTTTAACAAAGCTATTCTTAGCAGTGATGATAATATCGTAGAGCCGGATAACAAGATTACACGTACTAATAATAAAAAAGCATACAGAGGGAAAGGTATCGCATGTTTTGAGATACATGATTATGAAAATGCGGTAACTAATCTTGAAAATGCCCTCAAGATAAATGAGCTAAGTGAATTGAATGAAGATATAACATATTATCTTGCTGATTCATTGAAACTTTGCAAAAGACAAAGTGATGCGCTTAAGCTTTACGAGGGATTCCTTGATAATGCAAAGGACAAAGCTGCTGTGTACGGCAATATGGCAGAATGCTGTAAGGCTCTTGGTAATACGGACAAAGCCATAGAGTATTATGATGAGGCTATAAAGTTAAGCCCTGACTGTTATGATTATTACATCGGAAAATACAATATATATTTAGAAGAAGGGGACGAACAAGAGGCTTATAAGGTTGTTGAATCGGCGCTTGCAATTAAAGATAACAGTGATAAGGCGGTCCTTTATAAAGGCGAACTTTATTATATGACAGGAGAGATTGAAAAGGCTTCGGGTTATCTTAAACAGGCAGCACAGGATGGATATTATGAAGGTGACTACTACCTGGCAAAGATATATATGATTGCTCAGGACTACGATAATGCAATTACATGTCTTAATGAATATATTTCAAGTGATGAGGGAAAAAGATCGGCAGGAGCCTATGTTGAACTCATCAAATTGTATATAAGTCAAAAAGATTATGAAAAGGCAAAAGAAATTAATGATATCGCACTTTCTTTAAATAATTCCAATTATGATAGAAATTTCAGATATTTTGAGATAGCTGTTCTTGAGGGAGAAGGGGAGCTGGAACAGGCATTGGAAAAGGCAAAACAGTATAATGAAAAATATCCTGATGATGAAGATATGAAAAGAGAGCTTGTGTTTCTTGGTTCAAGAATAGGTAACACTGGTGATGATTCTGATTCACAGGAACAGGAAGGGTAAATGAGAGGACAACATGCAGGAATTTGATATAAAAGAAGAGACGGAAAAGTTTATACTCGTGGGCGTTGCGGATAATGAACATGAAGATGTCGAGGAGTCTTTGGACGAGCTTGAGGATCTTGCCAAAACCGCAGGTGCCGTAACAGTATGTAAGGTTATTCAGAACAGGGAAAAGATTCATCCGGGAACTTATATCGGAAAGGGTAAGATAGAAGAAGTAAAAATTCTCGTTGACGAAATGGGAGCTACCGGAGTGGTGTGCGATGATGAATTGTCACCGGCACAGATAAGAAATCTTGAAGAAGCTCTTGGAACAAAGGTTATTGACCGTACAGTAATGATTCTTGATATTTTTGCGTCAAGAGCAATTACAAGAGAAGGAAAGATTCAGGTTGAGCTTGCGCAGTTAAGATACAGATCATCAAGACTTACAGGTCTTGGCCGTTCTTTGTCAAGACTGGGTGGAGGAATAGGAACAAGAGGTCCCGGAGAAAAGAAACTCGAAGTGGACAGAAGACTTATCAGGGACAGAATAAGTCAGTTGAAAAAAGAGCTTGAAGACATAGAGCGTTCAAGACAGACTACACGTAATTTAAGAAGCAGTAATAAGGTTCCTGTAGTTGCCATAGTGGGATATACTAACGCAGGTAAGTCAACATTGTTAAATAAACTTACAGGGGCAGGAATTCTTGCGGAGGACAAGCTTTTTGCAACACTTGACCCTACTACGAGAAACCTTCAGCTTGACAGCGGAACTCAGGTTTTGTTTACCGATACCGTAGGATTTATAAGAAAGCTCCCACATCATTTGATAGAAGCATTTAAGAGTACTCTTGAGGAGGCAAAGTATGCGGATATTATTCTGCATGTTGTGGACGGCTCAAACCCTGATTATGATAAGCAGATGAAGACGGTGTATGAGACGTTAAAAAGACTTGGCGTAGAAAATAAGACGATTATAACCGCATTTAACAAAGTTGACAAAATAGAAGATTTGTCGCTGTGTAAGGATGAGGCGGCCGATAAGGTTGTGTGCATAAGTGCAAAGCACGGTGATTACCTGCCTGATCTTCTTGATATTATAGAGCAGGTAATGCTAGAACAAAAAGTTTTAATGGATGAAGTGCTTCCATATGATATGGCAGGTATCATACAGGATATAAGAAAATACGGACAGCTTTTAGTTGAGGAGTATGTTCAGGACGGAATAAGAGTTAAGGCATATGTTCCAAAGGAACTTGACTCAAAAATCAAACACAGGAGGAATGGACAATGAGTTTGGCAGACAAGATTTTTATAGATATGTGCAATGACGTGTTAAATAACGGTACAAGTACAGAAGGCGAAAAGGTAAGACCAAAATGGGAAGACGGGCAGTTTGCCTATACAATCAAGAAATTCGGAGTGGTAAACAGATATGATCTGTCAAAAGAATTTCCGGCTATAACACTCAGAAAAACAAACCTTAAAAACTGTGTTGATGAGATATTGTGGATATGGCAGAAAAAATCCAACAACATTAACGATCTTAACAGTCATATATGGGACAGCTGGGCTGATGAGAGCGGATCGATAGGTAAAGCTTACGGATATCAGCTTTCGGTTAAGCATCAGTACAAAGAGGGTATGATGGATCAGGTTGACAGAGTTATTTATGATCTTAAAAACAACCCATACAGCAGAAGAATTATGACTAATCTTTATGTGCATGAGGATTTGCATGAAATGAATCTGTACCCATGTGCATATTCGGTAACATTTAATGTAACAAAAAAGCCTGATGAGGACAGACTTACGCTTAATGCTGTTCTTAACCAGCGTTCAAGTGATATTCTTACGGCAAACAACTGGAATGTGTGTCAGTATGCAGTTCTATTGCACATGTTTGCACAGGTTTGCGATATGAATGTAGGAGAACTTGTACATGTTATCGCTGATGCGCATATTTATGACAGACATATTCCGCTCATTAAAGAGATGATACAAAGACCTGTTCATCCGGCACCTGAATTTGTTATTAACAAGGATATTAAGAATTTTTACGATTTTACTGTGGATGATTTTGAACTTAAAAATTATGTTACAGGAGAGCAGATAAAAAACATTCCTGTTGCAATCTAGTTTTTTCATGGAGGCTGCCCATGCAAAGAAAAGACATTGAGAATATGTATAATTATTATAAGAATACTATCAGTAACATAAGAAAACTCGAAAACAGACTTTTAAAAGAATCGTATTCTTTTGAAAAATGGTTAGAGTCACTTAAGAATAAATCTGCAACAATCAGGAAAATGTATGCTGAAAATGAGAAGCATATAAAAGATGTTTTGGATACATTTCTTAAGGAATTTAAAAGCATGCCTGATGGTGTAGTTAACGAAGCGGGTGAGAGTAAGTTTGATATAGCAGACCAGTTTATGACGCATGTGGATTTCTTCATGTCTGAAGGTTACAGGGATTATAAGCTTGTCGTGCCTGTGCTTGAAGTGCTTATACCATACTACCGTGAGAACGGTCCGGTATATCGTCTTTTTGATGCAAGTTACTTTATGGGACTGGCCATAATGGAACAAAGAAAGTTTGATAAAGCACAGGGTTATTTTAATATGTCGATTGATGTTGCAAATGATATAGAAGGTGAGCTTGAGGATTACAGATGTTTTAGAATAATGTGCAGTCATTATTACAGATTGTTATGTATTGTATGTCTAGGATGTGAGGATTACAATCTTATTTCATATTACCGCAATAGTGCACTGGACCTGTGGATTAATAATGTTCCTGTTTCATTTATGAGCAAAAAGAAAACAAGAGCAATAGAACATATAATTAATTCTCTTCCGGCTAAATATTTTAATGATTGCATGAATAAAGGTATTGTCCCAAGAAAAAATGATATCAGATTTTGTCTTAATGCGTATAGCGATATGGCAAATCATTTTCATACTGAATATAAGATAAACAGTAAGTTGTTTGTTGTAGTAAATAAATTCAGATTACTTACAGAAGAGATAACTCATGAAACTTATAAGAACCTGATTCTTGAAAAGTTTATGTACGAGAAGGAAAATCATTCTCTTGGTTTTGATTACGGTGATATGGATTTTATAGCGTTGTTTGACGATGAGTATCCTGATGAAGATTTCGCGGTGGAAAAACTTTTCTTCATGAATCCGTCATATGCGTATATCAATTATCTGCTTCCGGAAGTCCTTAAAGTGTGTGATGACAGCAGTGTTAAGGAGCAGGTTTTTTCGGAGATAAGAAGATATTACAGCGGAATGCCTATTGTGTACGGTAACTACCTTATTGATTATGCGATAGAGAACAATATTATTAATGTTATCAGTTACACCACGGATGTCGATGAGTTAATCTATATTCTTGAAATTATTTATATCAACCGGCAGGTTATGACGGTTATACATTCCCATATGGTAAGCAAAATTGCCACTACAATTGCCGGTTATGCAATAGATAATTATCCGGAGCTTTTAGTTGGAATTCCGGGCGTGGATAATGAGAAAGATGTGGTTAAAAAGAGAGATTATATTCTGAAGTTTGTTCGGGATGCGGGAAGACTTCATGATATAGGCAAGATTGTCTGTTCTGATATAATCAATCTTCAGGCAAGAAGGATTACGGATGAGGAGTTCAAGATAATTAAGAAGCATTCTACAAGGGGTGGATTTCTGGCAAACAGCATAAAAGCCGCAAGACCTTTTGAGGATATAGTAAAAGGACATCATAAATCATATGATTCAAGATTCGGTTATCCTGATAATTATGATGTAAAGGGTAAGGCAATTAAGACGATGGTTGACCTTATTAAAATATGTGACTGCATAGACGCAGCTACTGACGGCTTGGGACGTAATTATGCCAGGGCCAAAGACTTTAAGACTGTTTTATCGGAGCTGGTTAAAGGTGCAGGGACGGTTTACAGCGATAAATGGGTGGAGTGTATTAAAAGCAGCGATGAGCTTATAGCTAGGCTTGAACAGTTGACAAAGGTGGACAGAGAAAAAATAAACTATGAGATTTTTCATCATTTTATCGAACCGGATGTGCGCTTTAGACCAAAGGATGAGAAGTATATAAGAGTGTGCAGGGATTCTGATCTCGAGGTTATGGTAAGCGTAAGCGGGCTTGGCAGCGATGAGATAAAAGAATTATATAAAAGCTGCAGAGGTGAAGGATATATTATGCTTGACGGATACGGAAGAGTATATGGCTTTGTTCTTATGAAAAGATTATTCGAAGAAAAACAGATTGAAGTCAGAGTGTATGTTGATAAGAACGAAAGAAGAATGGGCTATGGTTCCATGCTTATTGAGACTTGTGAGAACTGTGCAATTAAAGAAGGCTTTGATGAATTGCTTCTGCCGTATGTTACACAGGCACACAATGATAAGTTCGGTTGGAGAAACGGATTTGTGGATGTAAATGAAGATGGGTTTATGGAAAAATATATATAAAATAACAGGAGATGTTGATGAAAGCTATTGTAACAGTAGATAATAACTGGGGGATTGGAAAAGCGGGGCAGTCGCTTGTCGGCATTCCCGCATGTCTTAGACTTGTAAATGAGAAAACGGTAGGGAAAGTTGTTGTAATGTGCAGAAATTCCCTGGCGGAACTTCCGGGAGGAAGACCGCTTAAGGCAAGAACAAGTTTTGTGCTTACATCCGATATGAGTTATTCGGATGTTACCGCAATTGTGGTAAATGATATTGATGAGCTTGTAAAGAAGTTAGAAGATTATAATACGGATGATGTGTATGTAATCGGCGGTGATTACATTTATAAGAGTCTGTTAAAAATGTGCGATGAGGTATATGTAACCAAGATTGATTATACATACAACGCAGATGCGTATTTTGAGAATCTTGATGAATCGGATGAATGGGTTCTTGAAAGTGAGTCGGATGAGGAGACTTATTATGATCTTGAGTATTATAATTTAAAATACGTAAGAAAGTAGAAGATACCGCATATAATATTTTAATACTGGCAGGGAAGTGCTGCTTATGGGAAGAAAATATTATAATGCGGTTTTTGTATGCCTTTTTTTATTGCTGGTTACGGTGGTTAACTATTTTGAAGGGGCGACAAATGAGGTATTGAATGAGGCTGCGGATGAGACAATGGATGATGCTCCAAAGAAAATTGTGTATCTGACATTTGATGACGGACCCAGCCGTTTAACTCCCACGGTTCTTGATATTCTAAAGCAATACAATATAAATGCGACATTTTTTATGATAGGAAGCCAGGTGCAGGAGACAGATGAGAAACTGATAGACAGGCTGTTAAGGGAAGGCAATAAAATAGGGATTCATACATACAGTCACAAGTACAAATGCATTTACAGCAACACAGATGCCTTTATGGAGGATTTTTATAAAGCAAGAGAGGTAATTGAAAATGCTTGTGGAGAAAAAGTGACTTTGTACAGGTTCCCCGGCGGAAGCTGTAATTCCTATGCCGGATGTTTAAAAGACGAGCTTATTAACCGGCTTACCAAAGAAGGGGTAAAGTGTGTTGACTGGAATGTATCGGGCGAAGATTCTGTAGGAAATCCTTCGGCATATTGTATTTATGAAAATGTTATAAAGGATGTATGCGATTTTGATAAACCAGTTATTCTTTTACATGATTCCTCCATCAATCAGAACACGGTTGAGGCACTTCCTGATATTATTGAATATATTCTTGCGAAGGGATACACCTTTGAGGTTATAAGTGAATAGAATAAAAAGAAATATAGTAATCTGAGGTTGCATATGAGCGGGGGAAATTTAAGGGTAAATGTTGTATCAATGACTGATAACAGACCTGTTAAGGGAGCAAAAATCACAATATACAATTCCGAAGGGGAGGAGTATGAAACAGGTGCGTTAATAATAACGGATGATAACGGCAAGAGTGAGCCGGTGGAGCTTATGGCGCCGGACAGGGAACTAAGTGAGCAGCCGGAAGCGGTTATGCCTTATGCGGTGTACAATATTCTTGTCGATGCAAGAGGGTATGAGAGTGTGTATATAGCCGGTATACAGATACTTGCAGGAGAGGTTGCACAGTCTGATGTTTTAATGATGCCTGTGGCAGTAAATGATGACAATGCACAGTCATTTGTAATTGGACCACATACTTTGTATGGGGATTATCCACCAAAGCAAAAGGAAAGCGAGATAAAAGATGTTACAGATAACGGACAGATTGTTTTAAGCCGGGTGGTTATTCCGGAGTATGTTGTTGTTCATGATGGTCCGCCATCGGATTCTTCTGCGAAAGATTATTATGTGAAATATACGGATTATATTAAAAATGTGGCTTCAAGTGAAATATATGCAACATGGGAAGAGGCTGCGATTCTTGCAAATGTTCTTGCTATTATGTCATTTACTTTGAATAGAGTGTATACCGAGTGGTATAGAGGCAAGGGATATGATTTTACAATAACAAGTTCAACAGCTTTTGATCACAAATGGATTTATAACAGAAACATATATGATTCTGTGTCACAGGCTGTTGATAATGTGTTTAACAACTATATTTCAAGACCGGGAATTACACAGCCGCTTTTAACCCAGTATTGTGACGGGAAAAGAGTTACATGTAAAGGATGGATGAGTCAGTGGGGATCAAATGATCTGGCAAGACAAGGGTACAGTGCAATTGAGATTCTAAGATACTACTATGGCGATGATGTGTTCATTAATTCTACGAGTGCAATTTCGGGCGTGCCGTCTTCCTGGCCGGGGTATAATCTGACTGTCGGAAGCAGGGGGCAGAAAGTTGCGCAGCTTCAAAGACAGATTAATGAGATAAGTAATGCATATCCACAGATTCCAAAACTTGCCGTGGATGGTATATATGGTGAAAAGACAAGTAACAGCGTAAGCATTTTCCAGAGAATATTTAATCTGCCTGTAACCGGAGTTGCTGATTTTGCAACGTGGTATAAGATTTCACAAATATATGTAGGAGTAAGCAGAATTGCAGAACTTATGATGTGAAAATTTTATCCTGGGATAAGGGGGAATGCATTTGGACAGGGTTAATGAATTGATTAATACAGGGTGGGCAAGAACTAAAGGCATTACCGGAAAAGGTGTTACGGTAGCGGTTGTTGATACTGGGATATTCCTGCATGAGGATTTTGATAAAGAACGTATTGTAGGTTTTTATGATTGTTTTGGAAAAAATATTCTGCCCTATGATGACTGTGGTCACGGAACACATGTTGCAGGAATAATTGCCGGTAACGGTAGAGCATCAGGAGGAAAATATGAAGGTGTTGCACCGGGTGCATCACTGGTTGTGGTAAAGGCACTGGACTACAGGGGGGACGGTAAGTTTGAGACTGTTATAAAAGCACTTAATAAGATTAAGGACAGGGTGTATGAGGACAATATAAGAATCGTTAATATTTCCATGGGAGCGGCGCTTGCGGGGAGAGGAATGAACGGGCATGCACTTGTGGAGGTTGTCGAAAAGCTTTGGGATATGGGGGTGGTGGTATGTGTGGCAGCAGGCAATAAAGGACCGGCTGCTTACAGTGTTACAATGCCGGGAATCAGTCCGAGAGTAATAACGGTAGGCTTTATATCGCAAGGGGAGAATCATTGCAGTAAGGGACCTACAAAAAGCTGTGTTGTAAAACCTGAAATAATAGCCCCTGGCAATAATATAGTAAGCTGTATGAACGGCCCGGGAAAGTATACGGTTAAGAGCGGTTCTTCAATGGCAACGCCTATAGTATCGGGGGCAATAGCCCTGCTTCTTGAGATGTATCCGTCAATGACCAATGTCCAGGTAAAGAAAAGACTTTACGAGAGAACTGTGGATTTGGGATATGATAAGAATATTCAAGGGTGGGGGTGGCTTGATATAAAAAGGCTGTTATGTTAAAATTACTATATTATGTGCAAATATAACGTGCAAAATGGAGAAACTATGCAAGAGTTAAAATTATTCGTGGTTGTTCCCTGCTATAATGAGGAAGAGGTTTTGTATGAGACGAACAAAAGACTGTCTGAAAAGCTTGACAGTTTAATCTCATCGGGAGCAATAAGTCCTTTAAGCAGGATTCTTTACGTAAATGATGGTTCCAGTGATGGAACATGGAATCTTATACAATCATTTCACAAAGATGATGAGAGAGTCTGGGGAATCAGTCTGTCACGCAACAAGGGACATCAAAATGCTCTCCTTGCAGGCCTTTTTTGCGCAAAGGAACATTGTGACGCAGCTATTTCCATGGATGCCGATCTTCAGGATGATATTGATGCAGTTGATGCCATGGTCGCTAAGTACAAGGAAGGTAATGACATTGTATATGGCGTAAGAAATTCAAGAAAAAAGGATTCATTTTTCAAACGTAATACCGCACAGTTGTTTTACCGCGTAATGAAACTTTTGGGAGCTCAGATTGTATACAATCATGCTGATTACAGGCTTATGAGTAAAAGAGCCCTTGATGCACTTAGCGAATATCATGAATATAATATGTTTCTTAGAGGAATAGTTCCCATGGTGGGGTTTGACAGTGCCGTGGTCTACTATGAGAGACAGGAGAGGTTTGCGGGAAAGTCAAAATATCCGCTAAAGAAGATGTTATCATTTGCTTTTGAGGGAATAACCTCACTGAGTATCAGACCGATAAGAGTGATAACTTCCCTTGGGGCAATAGTATTGTTACTTAGCATCATTATGATGATATACACATTTGCACGTCATATTAACGGAGAGACGGTAAGCGGCTGGAGCTCACTTATCATATCCATATGGGCACTTGGCGGTTTGCAGATATTTTGTATTGGAATAATAGGAGAATATATTGGAAAAGTGTACCTTGAAACCAAGGCGCGCCCAAAATATATAATAAAAGAATTACTTGATGATACAAGGAGGACACAGGATAATGATTAACAGATTAGTGGACAAGATTAAGGAAACATCGGCACCGGTTGTTGTAGGTTTGGATCCGATGTTAGGTTATGTACCTGAGCATATCAAAAATGAGGCATATGCGCAAAAAGGAGAGAATCTTGAAGGAGCAGCAGAGGCTATCTGGGAATTCAACAAAGCAATAGTTGATGCTACATATGATCTTATTCCTGCTGTAAAACCTCAGATTGCAATGTATGAACAATTTGGAATTCCGGGAATGATTGCATTTAAAAAGACGGTTGATTATTGTAAGGAAAAGGGTCTAGTTGTTATCGGTGACATTAAGAGAGGCGATATCGGATCAACTTCAGAGGCATATGCTGTAGGACATCTTGGAAAAGTTGCTGTAGGTTCTAACAGCTTTTACGGATTTGATGAGGATTTTGTAACTGTTAACCCTTATCTTGGTTCGGACGGTGTAAAGCCATTTATCAAAGTCTGCAACGAAGAGAAGAAAGGTATATTTGTTCTTGTAAAGACTTCTAATCCTTCAAGCGGAGAATTCCAGGACAGACTTATAGATGGAAAGCCATTATATGAATATGTCGGTGAAATGGTTGACAAGTGGGGACAGGAAACTATGGGAGATTCATACAGTTATGTCGGCGCTGTTGTCGGAGCAACTTATCCTAAGATGGGCGAAATCTTAAGAAAGGTAATGCCAAAGGCATACATTCTTGTACCTGGATATGGTGCGCAGGGTGGAAAGGCTGCTGATCTTGCACCTTACTTTAACGAGGACGGACTTGGTGCAATTGTTAATTCGTCAAGAGGTATCATTGCTGCATATAAGCAGGACAAGTATGCGAAGTTTGGTCCTGAATGTTTTGCAGATGCATCAAGACAGGCAGTTATCGATATGATTGAAGATTTAAGAAGTAATATTAAGGTACTTAATTAGTAAAAAGGAACAGGATATTATGAGCAAGACAAAGAAAAGTGCACTTGTATTAAGTGTTGACACATTAGGTGAGGGTATTACACAGATATGGCTTTCCTGCAAAGAGGTTGCAAGCGAGGCTGTTGCAGGTCAGTTTATCAATGCTTACTGTAACGATAACACCAGAATTCTTCCAAGACCTATAAGTATTTGCGAGATAGACAAAGAAGAAGGAAAGTTAAGAATAGTATTCAGGGTTGTCGGAAGCGGAACCGATGAGTTTTCAAAGCTTAAAGAAGGCGATAGCATTGACATTATGGGGCCGCTTGGTAACGGCTTTACATTAAAGGACGAGCCTGCAATTATAATGGGTGGAGGAATCGGTATTCCGCCTATGCTTGAAGTTGCAAAACAGCTTACTTGTGAGAAGACTATCGTTCTTGGATACAGAGACAGCCTTTTCCTTAAGGATGAATTTGAAAAATACGGTAAGGTTGTTGTATCTACTGAGGACGGCAGCTTTGGAACAAAAGGTAATGTCATAGATGCAATAAAGGAAAATGACGTTAAAGGAAAAGTTATATACGCATGTGGTCCTAAACCTATGCTTAAAGGAATAAAAGCGTATGCACTTGAGAATAATATTGAAGCCCAGATTTCAATGGAAGAGCGTATGGCCTGTGGAATCGGTGCATGTCTTGCGTGTGTATGCAAATCATCGCAGGTTGATGCACACTCTAATGTGAATAACAAAAGAGTATGCAAGGACGGACCGGTATTTTACGCACAGGAGGTAGAGCTTTAATGAATACACCTGATTTAAAAGTTAATCTTGCAGGGGTAACTCTTAATAACCCTGTTATGACAGCATCGGGAACATTTGGCTCCGGTGAAGAATATAGCGAGTTTGTTGATCTTAACAGACTTGGTGCTGTAGTTACAAAAGGAGTAGCTAATATTCCATGGAAGGGAAATGATACACCTAGAATAGCAGAAGTTACAAGCGGTATGCTTAATGCAGTTGGACTTCAAAATCCTGGTATTGATGTGTTTGCAAAAAGAGATATTCCTTTCCTTAAAAAATTTGATACAAAGATAATAGTGAACGTCTGCGGTAAATCGGAGCAGGATTATGTTGAGGTTGTTGAGAGACTTGCAGATGAGCCTGTTGATATGCTTGAAATTAACATTTCATGTCCTAATGTCAAAGAGGGCGGAATTGCTTTCGGACAGGATCCAAGTGCTGCAGCGGCAATTACAAGAGCGGTAAAGAAGGTTGCAAAGCAGCCGGTAATAATGAAGCTTAGTCCTAATGTGACTGATATTGCTCTTATGGCAAAGGCAGTTGAAGAAGCAGGTGCAGACTGTGTGTCTCTTATAAATACACTAACAGGTATGAAGATTGACATTAACAAAAGAGCATTTGTTCTTGCCAATAAGACTGGCGGAATGAGCGGCCCTGCAATAAAACCTATTGCTGTAAGAATGGTTTATCAGGTTGCTAATGCCGTAAAGATTCCTATAATTGGAATGGGCGGTATCTCTAATGCTTCTGACGCTATTGAATTTATCATGGCAGGAGCAACCGCTGTATCTGTAGGAACAGCTAATTTTGTTAATCCATATGCAACAATTGAGATTGTTGATGGTATTACAAAGTTTATGAAAGATAACGGAATCAAATCACTTGATGAGATAAGAGGATGTGTAAAGTAGTATAAGGTAAAGGAGGCAGTTTTTTATGATGAATCCGGCTGCGATGATGAAATTAATGGGTGCAAAGAATAAGTTTGAAGCTAATCACCCTAAGTTTGTGGCTTTTTTGTCAGCGGTTTTTAAGGGTGGTATTCCGGAAGGAACAATTATCGAGATTTCGGTAACAAAACCGGGAATGGAAAAAATGACTACCAATATGAAAGTTTTACAGACAGATCTTGAACTGTTAGAACAGCTTAAAGGTATGACAGAAAATAAGTAACAATTAAAGGTATCAAAAGGAGAATAAGATGGAAAATTACAAGCAGGAATTTATTGAGTTTATGGTAAAAAGTGATGTTTTGAAGTTTGGAGATTTCACTCTTAAGAGCGGAAGAAAATCACCATTTTTCATGAATGCCGGAGCATATGTTACAGGTTCACAGCTTATGAAGCTCGGAGAGTACTATGCTAAAGCTATACATGAGAATTTTGGAGATGATTTCGATGTCCTTTTTGGACCGGCATATAAGGGAATTCCTCTTAGTGTTGCTACAGTTATTGCTTATTCAAAACTTTACAATAAAGAGATAAGATACTGTTCTAACCGTAAGGAAGCAAAAGACCACGGTGATACAGGAATTCTTCTTGGAAGCAAGATTAAAGATGGTGACAGAGTAGTAATTATCGAGGATGTTACTACATCAGGAAAGTCAATTGAGGAGACTTTCCCAATTATCAAAGCACAGGGAGATGTTACCGTAAAAGGACTTATGGTTTCATTAAACAGAATGGAAGTAGGACTTTCAGGAAAGATGGGAGCTTTGGATGAGATTCGTGAGAAATACGGATTTGAGGCAAGAGCAATTGTCAGCATGAAAGAAGTTGTTGAACACCTCTACAACAGAGAATGTGAAGGCAAAGTAGTGATTGATGATACAATTAAGACAGCTATAGATGCCTATTATGATACTTATGGAGTAAAATAGACCGCATTTGTGGTACAAAATGGAGGAAATTTATTATGAATGAGAAATTATATCGTACAATGAAGGTTTCAGGAGCAGGCAATATTGTTATAGGAATAATCTCAATCGCATTGGGAGTTGCCGGTGGAATTTTGCTTATTATAAGTGGAGCAAAGCTTCTTTCTTCTAAAAAGGATATCTTATTATAAGATATATTAATTAATAATAATTAATATAAATAATAAATACGTACAAAAAAATCATGTTTTCCATATTTGGTTGACAAAAAAATGTTCAGCACTATATCTTGTTATGGGTGCACGAAAAATACAAAAAAACAACTATAAGTGGTATGCATTTTGCATATCACTTATTTTTTTTGCCATTTTTTGAGGTTGATTTAATGGCGGTTTTGCATTAAAATCATTATAAAAGTGGAGCGAAGTGGAGGGTTTAACCCACAAAGTGGAGGATTTCGAGGAATTTGTATGTTTACAGGAGAATACAATCATACAATTGATGCAAAAGGAAGAATAATCGTCCCGTCAAAACTCAGAGATGGACTGGGAGATAAGTTCATCGTAACAAGAGGTCTTGAAGGGTGTCTTTTTGTGTACTCCGAAGAAGAGTGGGATTTGTTTGCTGCATCACTTCGTGAACTTCCGGGCACGGCACAGGCAAGAAAGTTAAAGAGAGCATTTCTTTCGGCAGCTTCTTATTGCGACATAGACAAGCAGGGACGATTTCTTGTTCCTTCAAGTCTTAGAGAATATGCAGGACTTGAGAAAGATGTAGTTTTTGCCGGCGTTGATAACCGAATTGAACTTTGGGATAAGGGACGCTGGGATGAGATTAATGACTACTCTGATATTGATGAAGCAGCGGAGGAGTTAAGTGCTTTCGGACTTAAATTTTAGTTAATGAAATGGAGACCACTATGGAGTTCGTACATAAATCAGTCCTATTAGATGAGACAGTAGATGGACTTAATATCAGGGAAAACGGAATATATGTTGACGGAACCATGGGTGGAGCAGGACATTCATTTGAGATAGCTACAAGACTTAACGGAACCGGAAGACTTATTTGTATCGATCAGGATGCGGATGCTATCGCAGCCGGAACTAAAAAACTTGAGATTTATAAAGACAATGTAACGATTGTCAGAAGTAATTACTGTGAGATAGAAAGTATTCTTGATGAACTTGGAATAGACAAAGTTAACGGAATAATGCTTGATCTTGGTGTTTCATCGTATCAGTTAGATACAGCCGAGAGAGGTTTCAGTTACAGAGAGGATGCACCTCTTGACATGAGAATGGATCAGCGTTCAACAGTAACTGCAAAGGACATAATTAATGATTACAGTGAAGGCGAACTTTACAGGGTAATCAAAGATTATGGTGAAGAGAAATTTGCATCAAGCATAGCAAGACACATTTGCAGGGCAAGACAGGAAAAGCCTGTTGAGACGACATTTGAGCTTAATGACATTATAAGAGCATCGATACCTGCAAAAGCCCGTGCAAAGGGCGGACATCCTTCTAAGAGAACATTTCAGGCAATTAGAATAGAACTTAACAAAGAGCTTGAAGTTTTAAGTAATTCTCTTGAAGCAATGATTAACAGACTTGATGACGGCGGAAGGTTATGCGTAATAACTTTTCACTCGTTAGAGGACAGAATAACTAAGACAATAATGAAAAGGTGCGAGAATCCTTGCACATGTCCACCATCATTTCCAATGTGTGTGTGTGGAAAAAAATCTTTGGGTAGGGTGGTAACACGTAAACCAATTCTTCCTTCGGAAGATGAATTAGAGAATAATACAAGATCCAAAAGCGCAAAGCTTAGAATATTTGAACGAAAATTTTAAATAAATGTATTTGGAGGTTAAGTAGATGGCACAAAGAAACAGTTCGGCACGTTATGAAAGGTATTACAGAGAATTTGAAAATGGAAGTGCAGCAAAGAATTATTCATATGATGATTACGATTATGATTATGATGAAAATGATGTAAGACGTGAAGAGAGAAGAATCAGGGTAGATGAACTTCATGAGAAGTATGTAATAAGAAGACAGAAGGAAAGAGCAAGAAATAAGCGTGTTCAGGCTGCAAGATTAAAGCAGCTTGAAAATCTTCGCGGTATCAGCTTGCTCACATGCGTGCTTTTTTGTATTGCAACGTTTGTGGTGTACAAGCTTGCTATAGGATATCTTGATGTTAATTCATCAATTGCACAAAAAAGAAAAGAAGCTATTGAAATTGAAAGACAATATGATACACTGAAAGCTATGAATGATTCTGATTTGGAAGAGATTAATGCATCTGTTGATCTCAAAGAAATATATAATACGGCAGTCAATGATCTTGGAATGGTTTTTGCTAATAATAACCAGGTAGTGACATATGATGATCATGAAGCTTCATATGTAAGAAACTATGAGGACATTCCTGATCTTGACGGACATAATGTCGTAGATGATGTGCTTGGTGTACTTGGATAACACCGTGCACTAAAGTGAAAGGAATTTGTTATGGCTTACGGTGAGACAAGTTACAGAAGAAAGAGAAGAAAAACAAGAAAATTTACATACAAGATGCAAAAGAGCCTACTCATATGCTATGCGTTAGTGATATTAGCTATGGTAGGCCTTGTTGCCGTTATTGTGAAGATTAATATCAAGGATGGAGACAGGTATACGAAGAAAGTTCTTTCGCAGCAGGTGTACACAAGTTCTGTAATTCCTTTTAAGAGAGGGGACATTACAGACAGGAACGGAACTGTAATGGCAACTAGTATTAAAGAGTACAATATGGCTCTTGATCCGGCATTTATACTTACAAAGGATACGGATGGAAAATACCTCTACAAGGATGCCACGTTAGATGTGCTTTGCGGATATTTTGGTTATGATAGAACTGAACTTGAAAACCTCCTTAATGAAAAATCATCATCGAGATATATAGTGTATCAGAAGAACATTTCATCAGATGAAAGAGAAGGATATGCGGATTATCTTAAGGAATATCTTAAGAATAACGATAAAGCAGCCGTAAAGGGCGTTACATTTGAAGAGGAGTATGTAAGAAAATATCCTCTTGGAACAACAGGAAGCACAATTGTCGGTTTTACATACGATAAGAATGCTGGTAACTGGGGAATCGAAGGATATTATAATAGCAAGCTTAACGGAACAGATGGTAAGGAGTTTGGATATTTTGATTCACAACTTGATCTTGAACCAACAGTTATCAGCCCGACCAACGGTAATAAAGTTGTTTCCACGGTGGATATAAATATACAGAGAATTGTCGAAGAGAATATTGATAAATTCTGTGAGCAGATGGGTGGAAAGACAGTTGCGGTTATGATGACCAATCCACAAAATGGAGAAATTCTTGCAATGGCAAGTTCTAACGGAAAGTATGATCCAAACAATCCACAGGACTGTTCGGCATACTGGTCGGAAGATGATTTCAAGTCGATTGCATATCAGAATCTTTTAAAGAAGGCTGTTGCCGATGAGATTTACGAAGAGGGTAACGATAATGTAGAAAGTTACTATGACGAGGAAGAAATAAAGAGTGCAATAAGTAACGCAAGAGTCAGCTGTCTTAATGAAATGTGGAGAAATTATTGTGTTAGTGATACATATGAGCCGGGTTCAACATACAAACCATTTGTAATTGCTACGGGACTTGAAGATGGTGAGCTTACAGGCGATGAGACATACACATGTAATGGTTCACTTAATATAGCAGGTGCAAATATTCATTGTGCTAACAGAAGTGGTCATGGAACGCTTACACTTGAACAGGGACTTATGTTTTCATGTAACGTAGTTCTCATGAATGTGGCTGAAAAGATAGGTAAGAAGACATTCTTAAAGTATCAGAATGATTTTGGATTCGGTTACAGAACAGGAGTTGATATCCAGGGTGAGGCAACAGGACTTATATTCACAGAAGATCAGGTTGGACCGCAGGAGCTTGCAACAAGTAGTTTTGGACAGGGAATCAACGTTACGATGACACAGATGACCGCAGCCTTTGGTTCGCTTATTAATGGCGGTAATTACTATGAACCTCATGTAGTTAAGCAGATTCTTAACGATAAGGGCGCCGTAGTTGAAGATGTTGATAAAAAGCTTGTTAAAAAGACTGTTTCAGAATCAACATCGGCAACGCTTAGAAAGTATTTATACAGTACTGCTAAGGATGGTACAGGAAAAACAGCGGCTGTAGAAGGATACACAATAGGCGGAAAGACTGGTACAGCACAGAAGCTTCCTAGAGGTAACGGTAAATATCTCGTATCGTTCCTTGGTTTTGCGGCAGTGGAGGATGAGGCAAAGGTAATCTGCTATGTAATAGTAGATGAGCCTAATACAGAATCCCAGGCGCATTCAACGTATGCACAGCAGTTGTTCTCAGATATTATGGCTGATGCGCTTCCTTTCCTTAATGTATATCCTGAGGGAGATGAGCATGCTGCATATTATGGTCAGGACAAGGATAATACCGATGATGCTGCAAAAGAACAGGATGGACAGTCATCACAGGATACAGCACAGGGAGATAATAAGGTTGATGATGAGAAAAAGACCGACTCAAACGGTAACCCTGTAGAAGATGCGGTTCCTTTTGAAAGTGAAGACGAGTATGATTTTAATGCAATTGAGGATGACTCCACTGGAGATGGTACAGATACGGCGGATGGAGGAGATGACAATTCAGGAGAGGATAATGCAGGAGAGAACACGACAGATACAGGGGATACGACAGGTTAAAATGTCGTTATAATCCGTAAGGAATAATATTTGTAAGTGCGAATAAGATTAATTAACAATAGTCGGGTAAGTAAACATGATTAAGACAGCCACCTATTGCAAGAGAAATCTTTTATTCGCACTTATGATTATTATGGCGATTTTTATGGCTTTGCTTTTTAGAATCGGTTATCTGATGATTTTTAAGGCAGACCATTATGGAATTATGGCAAAGCAGGTACAGGAGAGAGAAAGGGTTATAAAAGCGGCCAGAGGAATCATTTATGACCGCAATGGTAAAGTGCTTGCAACAAATGAATCTGTGTGTACAATATCCGTTATTAACAGTCAGGTGACAGAACCAGACAGAGTTATAGAAGTCCTTAGTAAAAAGCTTGCTATTGATGAAGAAAAGATAAGAAAATTAGTTGAAAAGAAATCATCAATGGAAAAGATAAAGTCTAATGTGGACAAGAAGACTGCCGATGAAATAAGGGATTGTGACCTTGATGGTGTTATGGTTGATGAGGATTATAAAAGAGTGTATCCGCAAGGAGAACTGGCATCTAAGGTAATTGGATTTACCGGTTCAGATAATCAAGGAATCGTAGGTCTTGAAACAAAGTATGATAAATATCTTAAAGGTACCAACGGAAAGATATTTACAGTAACCAATGCGGCAGGAATAAGAGTGGATAATAAGGAAAGCACGAGACAGGAAGCCCTAAAAGGTTATAACCTGTATACAACAATAGATATTAACATTCAAAAATATGCGATGCAGGCAGCAAAAAAGGTTTATGAGCAGAAAAGTGCAAAGGGTGTTAAGATAATTTCGATGAATCCTGATAACGGTGAGATATATGCCTGTGTTGATTATCCGGAATATGACCTTAACAATCCTTATAAGATTCAGGGTAAGGATGAAGATGAAAACGGTGAAAATGGGGCACTAAATTTAGATGCGTTAAATGAGATGTGGAGAAACTCATGCATAAGTGATACATATGAGCCGGGTTCAACATTTAAGATTATAACTGCCACGGCTGCGCTTGAAAAAGGAGTTGTAAGTCTTGATGAGACTTTTAACTGTGTTGGATATAAAGTGGTTGAAGACAGAAAGATAAGATGTCACAAGACATCTGGACATGGTAGTGAGACGTTTGTTCAGGCAACAGGTAACTCGTGTAATCCTGTTTTTATGGAATTGGGGGCAAGAGTTGGTGCAAAGGACATGTACAGTTGTTACAGAAAATTGGGATTGTTCTCGACTACAGGAGTAGATTTACCTGGGGAGGCAGGCCCGATAATGCATAAACTTGAAAACATAGGAGCAGTTGAACTTGCTACAATGTCTTTTGGACAATCGATACAGATAACTCCGTTTGCACTACTTAGAAGTGTCAGTGCAGTGATAAATAATGGTCGACTGGTTACTCCGCATTTTGGAATGTATATAGAAGATGATGACAAAAATGTCAAAAAAGTGATTGATAACAATCAGACTACAGGTGTAGTATTGGGGGATACGTGCGATAAAATGAAATATATTCTTGAAAAGGTTGTTTCTGAAGGTGGAGGAAGTAAGGGGCAGGTTGAAGGTTATCGCATAGGAGGAAAGACAGCTACTTCGCAGAAACTTCCAAGAGGAAGCGGTAAGTATATAGCCTCATTTATTGGGTTTGCACCGGCAGATGCTCCTAAGATAATAACTATAGTTTTGATAGATGAACCACAGGGAGTCTACTATGGTGGAACAATAGCTGCACCTGTTGTGGCTGATATATATTCGAATATTTTGCCCTATATGGATATTGAATGCGACAAATAAATGCATTATAATATTATAGTTTAGGGGAATTTATAAAATGATATAATTATTATCACAATTAAAATAGGTAAGATAATTAAAGTATATAGAAAGTGGTGGAACTGATGATATTTGATAACAAAAACATTTTAGTAGTTGGAGCAGGCAAAAGTGGTATTTCGGCAATTAATCTTTTAAAGAATACCAATGCAAAACTTTATCTTTTTGACGGTAACGCTGATGCGGATGTAGAGGCTGTAAAAGCACAGATTAATGATGATAACGTAACAATTATTCTTGGAAACCTTCCTTTAGCTGTCAAGAATGAGATTGATCTTTTGATATTAAGTCCCGGAGTTCCTGTGGATCTTGATTTTGTAACTGAGATTTCCAATAATAATGTTCCCGTATGGGGAGAAATCGAACTTGCATACGCATTTGCAAAGGGTAAGATAGTCGGCATTACAGGAACTAACGGAAAGACAACTACAACAGCACTTACGGGACAGATTATGAAAGAGTATTATAAGTCAGTATTTGTTGTAGGTAACATCGGAATACCTTATACACAGGTTGCAGCGGATACAAAAGATGATAGTGCTACAGTAATTGAGCTTAGTAGCTTCCAGTTAGAGACGATTCATGATTTCAGACCTGATGTAAGTATGATTTTAAATATAACACCTGATCATCTTAACAGACATCATACAATGGAGAATTACATTCTTGCAAAAGAAAATGTCACAATGAATCAGGGTGCAGATGACACATGTATTCTTAATTATGAAGATGAAGTGTTAAGAGAATTTGGTAAGAAGCTTTCATGTAAGGTTGTATTCTTTAGTAGTGCAAGAAAGCTTGATAAGGGTGTTTATCTTGAAAATGGACGCATTATGTATAGTGATGGTGAAAAGACTACTGATGTAGTAGGAACTGATGAGCTTAATATTCTTGGCACTCATAATCATGAGAATGCAATGGCTGCAATTGCAGCAGGATTTGCGATGGGAGTTCCATGCGAATGTATAGCTAAAGCTGCAAAGGAATTTGTTGCAGTTGAGCATAGAATAGAATATGTCGCAACAAAGAAGGGTGTTAAGTATTATAACGATTCAAAGGGAACCAATCCGGATGCTGCAATTAAAGGAATTCAGGCTATGCAGTCAAAGACAGTTCTTATTGCTGGTGGATATGATAAAGGTTCTGATTATGATGAATGGATTGATGCAT
This sequence comes from uncultured Lachnospiraceae bacterium, assembly GCA_902766825.1. Classification (GTDB taxonomy): domain Bacteria; phylum Bacillota; class Clostridia; order Lachnospirales; family Lachnospiraceae; genus CACXFB01. The sequence continues at coordinate 8,010 of CACXFB010000091.1, read as the reverse complement.
TTGACGGAAAGGTTAAAAAGCTTATCCTTTTAGGCCAGACAGCAAATAAGATTGCACAGGCATGTGAAAAAGCCGGATTTAAGGATTATGTTATTACTGATACATTTGAAAATGCAGTGAATATGGCTAAAAATGAGGCTTGTGAAGGTGAATGCGTGCTTTTATCACCTGCATGTGCAAGCTGGGGAATGTTCAAAAATTATGAACAGAGAGGTCAGATTTTTAAAGATTATGTTAATGCAATGGAGGATTAATACCGCCTATGACAAGACAACGAGAGGAAAAGAAAAGTTTTTTTAAACTGAATAATTATTACGATTATACTTTATTGTTTTTAACAATATTTCTTGTGTGTTTCGGACTTGTTATGATTTACAGTTCAAGCTCTTATGTTGCACAAAGAAGTGATAAGTATAATTACGATGCGGCATTTTTTATGAAAAAACAGGCTAAGAATGCTATCTTGGGTGTTATTTTGATGATGATTGCATCAAAAGTTGATTACAGAAAACTTACCGCACAAGTTGGAAAGTTCAAGCTTGTATACATTTTTTATATATTCTGTGTAATACTTCAGATGTATGTACTCAAATTTGGACAAATGCTTAACGGTAAGAGAAGATGGGTCAAGTTTGGACCACTGTCTTTCCAGCCTTCTGATCTTACAAAGTTAGCAATAATTATTCTTATTGCGTGTCTGGTGTTTAAAGCACCCGGGCAGATGGACAATATCGGAGGATTCCTACGTATCGGCGTGTATACAGGTCCGGCAATACTTTTGATTGCAATAGCAAATCTCAGTACGGCAATTGTAGCAAGTGCTATTGTCGGAGGTATGTGTTTTGTTGCAAGTAGGAGAAAGTGGTATTATGGTGCGGCTTTAATTGCGTTTGCAGCATTTGTAGGTATATTTATCAAGTTCTTTTCTGACGGTTACCGAAGCAGTCGAATACAGACATGGCTTAATATCGATACAGCAGAGGGTGGTTATCAGATAAGACAGGGATTATATGCGATTGCTTCAGGAGGACTTACAGGAACCGGTCTTGGAGACAGTATGCAAAAACTTGGTTTTATTCCGGAAGCTCAAAATGATATGATTTTCTCAGTTATCTGTGAGGAACTTGGAATATTTGGCGCAATAGTTGTAATGTTTTTGTTTGCAATGCTTTTGTACAGAATATATATTATAGCTCTTAATGCACCGGATTTGTTCGGTTCTATGATTTGTGTAGGAGTTATGATACAGGTTGCTGTTCAGGTTGTTATTAATGTAGCAGTTGTAACTAATTCAATGCCTTCAACAGGTATAGCCCTTCCTTTTATAAGTTATGGTGGTACGTCACTTATAATTATGATGGCAGAGATAGGACTTGTGCTTGGCGTTTCTAACAGGATTTATCATAAAAGAACAATATAGTTATTAGTTATTAAATTGAAAGAGAATATCGGTGCAGAATATGGATGCAACAAATATTTTAAAGAATAAAAAAATAATAAAAACTGCAGTGATAGTAACAATAGTATTAATTGTTGTTACGGTATTTCTTTTTGCCACGCATATAAGGGAATATGAGGTTGAGGACGGAGAGCATTATGTTGCAAGTGATATAACAGATGCCCTAAAGACAGGAAGACTTGATACTAACTCCATAATTTTTTATCTTAAAAACCGTTATGGTAAACAGCCAAAGATTCCTTTTGTAGAGTATGTGGATGTGGAATTAAAAGGACTCAATAAAGTGAAGATGACTGTATATGAGAAAAAAGTAGTGGGATGTATAAGTTACATGAACAAATATCTTTATTTTGATAAAGACGGATATTTTGTTGATCAGTCTTCGGAAAAATTTGATGATGTTACATTTGTTACGGGAGTAAAATTTGATGCCATCGCTTTAAATGAAAAAATGAGTGTGGAAAATGAGGATGTATTTGATAACATAATGAATATTACAATGTTGTTGGATAAATATGAAATTAAAGTTGATGATGTATGTTTTGGCTCTGACCTGGAAGTTACTCTTAATATTGGGGATATTGAAGTTCTGCTTGGAAAACAGAAAACATATGATGAGCAGATTGCTAAGCTTACGGGACTTTTGGAGAGTGCAGAGGGAATGAAGGGCACTTTCCACATGGAAAACTACAGTGATAGTAAAAAAGATATCATATTCAACAAAAAATAAAAAAGTAATTAAAAGTCTTGATATTTATTTTTATTAATCGTATTATATTAGAGATGTATATTTTTACGCAGGTAGTCTGTATTTTTTTATGGATAAAAATGTTACTCTACCATAAGAGAATAGGACAAGAATACATAAAGATACTATTTTTTAGGTATTTAATATAAGGAGGAAGATGTTGTGTTAGAGATTAGTGCTAATGAAGGCGATTCAGCTGCAAAGATTCTTGTGATTGGTGTTGGTGGTGCAGGTAACAATGCAGTTAACAGAATGATAGAAGAGAATATAATCGGTGTTGAGTTTATTTGTGTTAATACAGATAAGCAGCATTTAAAATCATGCAAGGCACCTACATGTATACAGATTGGAGAAAAGCTTACAAAGGGACTTGGTGCAGGAGCACAGCCTGAGGTTGGTGAGAAGGCTGCACAGGAGAATCTCGAAGAATTATCGGATGTTATTAAGGGATCAGATATGGTATTTGTAACATGCGGTATGGGTGGTGGAACCGGAACAGGAGCTGCACCTGTAGTTGCTAAGGTTGCTAAGGATATGGGAATCCTTACGGTCGGTGTTGTAACAAAGCCATTTAAGTTTGAAGCTAAGCAGCGTATGGCTAATGCACTTAACGGAATAGAGAAGCTTAAGGAGAGCGTTGATACTCTTATCGTAATTCCTAATGACAAGCTTCTTGAGATTGTTGACAGAAGAACAACTATGCCGGAAGCACTTAAGAAAGCTGATGAAGTACTTCAGCAGAGTGTACAGGGTATAACAGATCTTATCAATGTACCTGGACTTATTAACCTTGACTTCGCAGATGTTCAGACTGTAATGAAGGACAAGGGTGTTGCACACATCGGTATCGGTGTCGGTGTTGGCGATGACAAGTGTCTTGATGCTGTTCAGCAGGCTATTACAAGTCCATTGCTTGAGACAACAATTCAGGGCGCATCACATATTATTATTAATGTTTCCGGAGATATTAGTCTTATCGAAGCTAATGAGGCTGCTACATATGTTCAGGAACTTGCAGGAGATGATGCTAATATCATCTTTGGTGCAATGTATGACGATACTAACACAGATTCTGTTTCAATCACAGTTATTGCAACAGGTCTTGAGGATGCAGGAAAGGAAGCTAAGACTGTATTTGGTACAGGAAGCAGAATAATCTCTTCTTCAAATAAGCCACAGGCAGCACCTGCACAGGCAGCTAAGCCAGCATATAACAAGTTTACTCCTGGTAATGTTGCAAGCAGACCACAGGCTACTGTTACTAACTCAGTACCTGAGAAGGAGGAGGCGCCAAAGCCAGTTGCACCTTCAATATCAGTAAAGCCACAGCAGTCAGAGCAGCCACAGATTTCAATTCCTAACGCAGTTAAGAATAAACAGCCGGAGAGTGCACCTGTTAAGCCACAGATTACACCTTCTGCACCGGTTAAACCTGTATCAAGACCAGCAGCTCCTGCTAAGGAAGAGAGTTCTTCAGATCTTGGAATTAAGATTCCTGTATTCCTTCAGAAGAACCGTAACAAATAATTTAGTTATTTTATAAGATTTTATAATCATCACACTGATTTTTCGGTGTGATGATTTTTTTTGTAAAAAAGTCATTCCTTATCAGATAAAGCGACATAATATGCGTTAAACGAAATGTATAATATTTCCATATGAATGTGCTGGTGGTGATGAAAATGATGTGATGAAAACAAATATATATGTTGATGATTTGTTTGTTTATAATAGCTTGTTTATATACATAATAATTGATATATCCTGCTGGTTTTCGGGGAAAGTAATTAAAAGCAGGATTGCACGGTTTATTATAGTCATAATACTGGGAATGTTAACTACCGGTGTTAATCTGATTTACATAGGAACAGGTGGAATCGGTATTCTTATACAGCTTATTATTCCTGTTGCTATGTGTATTTTTGCATCGGCTTTGATTAATCTAGCCTGTAGGCAAAAGCGTGAAAAGTGGGTAAGGAAAAGTTTGCACAGCATTATATCCTTAGGGATTACGCTCTATTTTGTGACAATAATACTTGGTGGTGTAATCAGCTTTATTTATCTTAATACATATATTGGCGTGTATCTAAAACATCTGTTGGATGTTTTAGATGCAGGAACAATGGCAGGACATTCGGTTTTAATTGTATTAATTCTGGCGGGACTCTTTATCTGTAAAGTGTTTGTCAGATTATTGCTTAACAATCAGATGACAAGCAGGCTTAAGGGAATGAACTTTTATGATGTAACAATAACTTTGAATGATAAAAGTGTGACATTAAGAGCAATGTATGATTCAGGTAATAACCTGGTTCATCCCGTATCAAAACGACCTGTATCTGTTGTTGAGGCGGCATGTTTACATGAACTTGCAAATCAGAAAATTAAAGGTATTACATGTATACCATGTAACAGTGCGGGCGGAAGAACCAATATGTATGTAATAGAGACTGACTGTATAAAGATACATAAGAATCATGAGGTGATAACCGAAATTAATGCGCTTATTGGTATATATAATGGAAAGTTAAGCAGCAAGGACGAATTTAATATGATTCTTAATAATGTATATGGGGCAAAATTATAACTTTGGGTAAAAAGGAAGCATGAGGAGGGAAAAAAGTTGGTAATCAGTGCAGTTTCTGATAAACAAAATCAGATTACAATAATACCGCGTATAAAACAATTTATATTTAAACAATCGGGAGAAATACATTATATAGGTGGCAGTGACATTTTGCCTGCACCACTGGATGTAAAAGAAGAGAGCAGGCTCATCGACAGAATAATTAACTATAATGATGATAATGCAAGAAAAACTCTTGTTGAGCGAAACTTAAGACTTGTTGTGTACATCGCTAAAAAGTTTGATAATACGGGAGTTGGAGTGGAGGATTTAATCTCAATAGGCACAATAGGGCTTATTAAAGCTGTAAACACCTTTAAATCCGACAAAAAGATTAAACTTGCTACATATGCATCAAGATGTATAGAGAATGAGATATTAATGTTTTTAAGGAGAAATAACAAGACAAAGTTGGAGATATCCATAGACGAGCCACTGAATGTGGACTGGGATGGTAATGAGCTTTTGTTATCGGATATTCTTGGTACGGATGAGGACATCATTTACAGAGATATTGAAAATGATGTTGATATTAAACTCTTATCAATAGCGATGTCTAAGCTGTCAAAGCGGGAGAGAAGTATTATAAGTATGAGGTTTGGCATAGGATGCCCTGACAGTGAAGAAAAGACACAAAAAGAAGTTGCGGATCTGCTTGGAATATCGCAATCATATATATCAAGACTTGAAAAGAAGATAATAAAGAAGCTCAAAAAGGAGATGATAAAACTTCAGGCATAAAAATAAGATAAAAAGTGCATAAAAAGTCCCGTAAAAGTAAATGCTTTAAATAAGGATTAAATGAAAAAAAGCATTTACGGAGGAAATGGGGATGTCTCTATATAAGGTGGAAATATGCGGCGTAAATACATCTGACCTGCCACTGTTTAGTGAGGATGAAAAAAGAGCGCTTTTTGTTAAAATGAAGGATGGTGACAGTCAGGCAAGAAAAAAACTCATTGTGGGTAATCTGAGGCTTGTGATAAGTATTGTTCGAAGGTTTATGGGAAGCAATGAAAATGTGGATGATTTATTCCAGATAGGGTGTATAGGCCTTATGAAGGCCATAGATAACTTTGATATATCCCAGGATGTAAGATTCTCAACGTACGCTGTGCCTATGATTCAGGGAGAACTCAAAAGATATCTTAGGGACTATAATGCCATCAGGGTAAGCAGGTCATTAAAGGACATTGCATATAAAGCGATATATGCCAGGGAGAGTATGGCAAAGAGAGCAAATACTGAACCTACCCTTGAGGAAATATCAAAAGAAATAGGGGTGGCAAAGGAAGAAATAGCCCTTGCTCTTGATGCGGTACAGTCGCCTATCAGTCTGTATGATCCTGTTTACAGTGATGGAGGGGATTCTTTGTATGTAATGGATCAGATAAGTGATAAGAAGAACAAAGAAGACAAATGGGTTGAGGAAATATCTTTAAAAGAGGCGATAAAAAGACTTCCTGTAAGAGAGAAAAATATTATAGACCTAAGATTTTATGAGGGACGAACCCAGATGGAAGTGGCAAGCGAAATAGGAATTTCCCAGGCGCAGGTTTCACGTCTTGAAAAAAATGCACTAAGCAGCATGAAAAATTATTTAACACCATAAAATTTTTAACATTAAAAAAGAAAAACCCCTGTGTGGCATCATTTGAGGTAACCTCATTTAAATGATGAACATAGGGGTTTTTATATGGATATAAATATCAATTAAAAATCATTAAGTGTATCGGCAATAATCTCTGATGAGAAGTTACCTTTAAACACCTGACCGTCGATTTCCTGAATTGCCATAATCTTATATCTGAAAGTTGATGCAGGTGGCAGATTATCAAATACAATGCTGTTAGTCTCTGTAGAACCAGCAATTTCAAATGTATCTGTTCTTGGATTATGAACATAAATATCATATCCTGTTGCTCCACTTACCTTAAGCCAGTTAAGCTTGATTGTGCTTGATGTATGGCTCGCCATAATTGCACCGGTAACATGGTTAAGAAGAGTAGATACGGTAAGTTCTTTACATGGACTGCTTGTAATCTCTTTTCTGTCTATCATCTTACGAACAGCAACCTTGAATGAATATATAGTACCAGGTGTAAGATCTTCAAAAGTAATGGTGTTGCGCTCTGTAGTCTCAAGCTCAATGTATTCTCCTGTAGCATTATCCTTTTCATATACGATATATGCTAAAACATCGTTCATCTCATCCCAGAAAAGGCTGATGCTGTTAGATGTAGAAGATATACATCTAAGTCCTGTAATTGTTCCAACACTTGTTCCTGTTGATATAACATCAGAGAAAGGTCCAGCAAGTTTAAGAGAGTTAAACATTGAATATGCCATTACTTTGTACTGATAATTATGATCAGGAACAAGACCTGTAATTAAAACCTTAGTAGTCTTTGAAGTAGCAATGTCTTCGTAAATATCTGTTTCTTCATCAAGTTTATAGATATGATACTCAATTGCATTAGGAACAGCGTCCCACGAAAGCATTACACTGTTAAGAGTGTTTGCTGTTGCTACAAGATTACGTACACGATCAGGATTAGTTGTAACAACAATGTCCTCAGAAGGTGAACCAGGGAATTTGCTTCCTTTGAAATCTCTTACTGCTGAAACTCTTAAAGTATATGTTGTTCCAGGTTTTAATTCTTCTAATGTAATCTCGTTGTTAGTTGTCTTGCCGATAAAGTCATAATCGTTGCCAAGAGCATGTTTCTTAAATACACTGTACTCTACACGACCTGCAATTGCACGCCATGAAATAGTAATTGACTTGTGTGTTCCTTTGACGAATGAAAGGTCTGTAACACGCTCAGGTGCAAGAGAAGACCATGTTATATGATTTTCTATAGCAAACTGGTATGAGAATGTATTGGCTTCACATACAAATGAAAGTTTATCACACTCTACAAAACTGCTTGAATCAATTGATTTGACGCTGGCAGGAAGGAGAACAAACGAAAGATTCTTACATTTGCTGAAAGCAAATGGAGGAATAGTTGTAATTCCTTCTGTAATAACCACGTCTGTAAGCTTAATACATTCTGCAAAAGCATTGTTACCGATTACAGAAACATTTGACGGAATTGTAAGAGAAACAAGATTATTGCTTCCCATAAATGCCTGATCGTTGATTCTTGTTACTGTAGGTGGAATCACGTATGT
>CACXFB010000090.1 GCA_902766825.1 uncultured Lachnospiraceae bacterium | reverse complement strand
AACACTATGCTCCTGTAAGTTGTGTCCCTCTCCTGGAATGTAAGATGTTACTTCGATTCCGTTAGAAAGACGAACTCTGGCGATCTTTCTAAGAGCTGAGTTAGGCTTCTTAGGGGTTGCTGTTCTAACTGCTGTACAAACACCTCTCTTCTGTGGAGAAGAAGTATCATTTGTCTTCTTTCTTAAAGAGTTGTAACTCTTCTGAAGAGCTGGAGCTGTAGACTTCTTTGCTGCAGAATGTCTTCCCTGCTTTACTAACTGGTTAAATGTTGGCATTGATTTCACCTCCCGGATAAATGATTTTACTGTGGTTGCTTATTCTCTATAAAACAAGAATAATGGTGCACAAAAACGTGCACCATTTGATTATATAATCCTGTTTATTCTCTGTCAAGCTATTTATTCTTTATTTTTTCTTGTATTTCTTGTCCTCATAAGATATTTAACCCTCTCCATCTTATGATGATTCTCAACTGCAGTTCCTATTATGGCATTGACAAGCATATTGGCCACAAGTCCAAAACCTAATATGAGAATCGCACCGTACTGTGTCTTTTGCGATACACGAAAAGCAAGCACCAGTGTTCCTATTACAAGTGCGAACACTTCTATCCATACCGCCTTAATCTCCATAGACAAAGCCATCCATCTTACATTGACCGGCGGCAGTTCATTTGAAAATGTTTCCTCTCCTGAATTACTTGCGTCATGATCATGTTCAGCCATCTCATTGGCCAGCCTCTCAAGTGCCTCGACATCTTCAAGTGAAGATGGGATTATATTTCCCTGACCGTTGCCCTCAAGCTTATTCAACAGTATCAAAATTGTATCGCTTGTCTTTGTTAGAGACTTAAGTGCAACTCCCGCGCCTATAGTTATCACTATTCCAAGCACAAACCCAACAATTCCAGCGAGGGTGGAATCTAACATTTTTGCAAACCCTTCTCCTAACATCAGCGCCATAACAAGAGCAACAACCATTATTATGTCTGACATTGCTTTAGAAACTTTTGTCCAAAACATTTTTTCATCCTCATTTCAAATCAGTATTCTAAAAATTCGCATCATACTTCCATATTACTTTAGATTATATTACTCTAATAAACAATAGTTAATTTGCCAAAAATATTGAAAGAAAACATGTTTGTGTTTATAATAAAGTAACTAGAATGGAGGTACATTATGCAAGAACCATTTGTAAATAATATCAAATTTAAAGGTGAACCTTGTGTCAAAATGAATGTTGGAAAATATTCCTGCGTAATTGCCCCACGTATAGGCGGCAACTGTTTAAGACTTTATGATTGCGAAAACATGATAGAGCTTGTTAATTTTGACAATAAGATTCCTATGAAATGGATAAGATATCCGTCTATACTTTGCGGCATGCCTGCCATGCTTTTTCCTAACAGGCTTGAAGATGGCATCATAAAATCTTCCGATGCCAGCTACGAATTTCCTGTTAACGAGAAAAACCTTAACAATTATATACATGGTTTTATCCACAGCCGCAGGTATCACATCGTTAGCAGTGGAGTTAATGCCGACCGCAAAACCGCAAAACTTGTGCTAGAATATAATTACGATGAAAATGATCCTTTTTATGATTATTTTCCGGTAAGATTTGATGTGAAAATTATATACACCCTGACTGAGGAGGGCCTCCTTTTTAACTTCAAAATTAAAAATCTCTCTGATGTTATGTTGCCCGTCGGAGTTGGTAACCATACCAGTATGCGTGCGCCTTTTGTTAAACGCGGGAAGAAGAAAAACATGCGTATTCAGATGCCTGTGACAAGAAGAGTCGAACTTAATGACAGATTTTTGCCGACCGGTAAGTTTCTGCCTGTAACAGATTATGAGAAGCAGTATGTAGACGGAACTATGAGTCCGGTTTTTCATGAAATCGACAGTGAAATGTATGAGATTGGCACCATGACCACTCCTCTTGGCAAAGAGATTCATGGACTTGTTGTCACCGATATAAAACACGGCAAATCTATCGTATATGAAGTTGATGATTTATATAAATATTTTGTTATGTGGAACTGCGGAGGAGAAGCTTCTTTCTTTTGTCCGGAACCGATAAGCTGGATGATTAATGCTCCTAACGTTGACCTTCCTGATGAAATTACGGGATACCGCGAACTTGCACCGGGCGAGATATTTGAGGCATGGCAAAAACTCTATACCGAGATTACTCAGGGTACGAATTAGATATTTTTATACATCATATATTTTAACGAACTTTTTACAGTATTTATAATAAAAAAAGCTTAAGATACATAATGCATCTTAAGCTTTTATTATTTTATTCTTCTGTTACATCTTCTTCGATATCAATAATATCTTCTTCAAGATTTTCATCTTCTTCAATTACATCACTGTGAAAATCTTCTTCAAAAATTTCATCATCATCTTCCGGTGTAAAGTAATCACTGTTAAGCTTTACTGAACGATAAAGTTTGATACCTGTACCGGCAGGAATTAACTTACCAATAATAACATTTTCCTTAAGTCCGTTAAGCGGATCGATTCTTCCGTGGATAGCTGCATCGGTAAGTACCTTTGTAGTCTCCTGGAATGAAGCTGCTGACATAAATGAGCTTGTTGCAAGGGAAGCCTTAGTAATACCGAGCATTACCTGTGTTCCTGTTGCAGGCTCTTTACCTTCTGCCTCAAGTGCTTCATTACCCTCTTCAAAATCAAGTATATCCATAAGAGTTCCCGGAAGTATATCCATATCTCCGTTCTCTTCTACCTTAATCTTCTTAAGCATCTGTCTAACGATAATCTCAATGTGCTTATCGTTGATATCAACACCCTGAAGTCTGTAAACTCTCTGAACTTCACGAAGCATGTAATCCTGAACCGCTCTTACACCCTTGATCTTAAGGATATCATGTGGGTTAACACTACCTTCTGTAAGCTCATCTCCGGCATTGATTTCCTGTCCTTCAAGAACCTTGATTCTTGAACCATATGGAATAAGATATGCCTTAGATTCTCCATCCTGTGGATTAGTAACTATAACTTCACGTTTCTTCTTAGTATCAGAGATAGAAACTCTTCCACCAAACTCTGCGATAATTGCAAGTCCCTTTGGCTTTCTTGCCTCGAAAAGCTCCTCTACTCTAGGAAGACCCTGTGTAATATCGTCACCGGCAACACCTCCGGTATGGAAGGTTCTCATGGTAAGCTGTGTACCAGGCTCACCGATTGACTGTGCAGCGATAATACCAACTGCCTCACCAACCTGAACTGCCTCACCCGTTGCCATGTTTGCACCGTAACATTTAGCGCAGACACCAAGATGTGAACGACATGTAAGAAGTGTTCTTACCTTAACCTGTGCTTCAACACCAGCCTCAACAATATCCTTCTTAGCACATATTCTTGCTGCTCTTTTTGGTGTAATCATATGATTAGCTTTAACAATCATATCTCCGTTATCATCATAGATAGTCTCACATGAAACTCTTCCTGTGATTCTCTCCTGAAGTGTCTCGATAACTTCCTTACCATCCATGAATGCTTTAATCCACATACCAGGTTTTTCAGCCTTGTCTGCACAACAGTCAACCTCTCTGATGATAAGTTCCTGCGAAACGTCAACAAGACGTCTTGTAAGGTAACCTGAATCGGCAGTACGAAGAGCTGTATCTGAAAGTCCCTTTCTAGCTCCGTGAGCAGAAATGAAGTATTCCAAAACATCAAGACCTTCACGGAAGTTTGACTTGATAGGCAACTCGATTGTACGTCCTGATGTATCCGCCATAAGTCCACGCATTCCTGCAAGCTGTTTAATCTGCTTGTTAGAACCACGGGCTCCGGAATCGGCCATCATGTAGATGTTGTTGTACTTATCAAGACCGCCAAGAAGTGCGTCCGTAATCTCGTTATCTGTCTCATTCCATGTCTCGATAACTGCTTTATATCTTTCTTCATCAGTAAGAAGTCCACGTCTGAAGTTTCTTGTAATCTTCTCAACTGTAGCCTCTGCTTCTTTAATCTTCTCTTTTTTAGCAGCAGGCACTGTCATATCTGAAATAGATACTGTGATGGCACTTCTTGTAGAGAACTTGTAACCGATTGCTTTAATCTTATCAAGTGTCTCTGCTGACTTTGTAGCACCATGTGTATTGATACATTTCTCAAGTATCTGCTTAAGCTGCTTTCTTCCTACATGGAAATCAATCTCAAGCTTAAGTGCATTTTCAGGATTACTTCTGTCAACAAATCCAAGATCCTGTGGAATAATCTCGTTGAAGAGACATCTTCCAAGTGTTGTATCAATAAATCCTGTTATCTCTTCACCGTCAGCGCCAATCATCTTTCTTCTGACTTTAATAGGTGCCTGAAGTGTTATTTCTTTATTCTCATAAGCAAGAATTGCTTCGTTAGAATCCTTGAAAATCTTTCCTTCGCCCTTATCACCCGGCTTCTCAAGTGTAAGATAGTAAATACCAAGTACCATATCCTGTGAAGGAACCGCTACAGGTGCACCATCTGAAGGCTTAAGCAGGTTGTTAGGTGAAAGAAGTAAGAATCTGCACTCTGCCTGTGCTTCCACTGAAAGAGGAAGGTGTACAGCCATCTGGTCTCCGTCGAAATCGGCGTTGAACGCTGTACATACAAGTGGGTGAAGCTTAATAGCCTTACCTTCAACAAGAATTGGCTCAAATGCCTGGATACCAAGTCTGTGAAGTGTCGGGGCACGGTTAAGCATAACCGGATGCTCTTTAATTACATCCTCAAGTACATCCCATACCTCAGGCTGAAGTCTTTCAACCATCTTCTTAGCTGACTTTATGTTGTGAGCTATCTTTCTGTTTTCAAGTTCTCTCATTACAAAAGGCTTGAAAAGCTCGATTGCCATCTCTTTTGGAAGACCGCACTGGTAAATCTTAAGTTCCGGTCCTACGACGATAACCGAACGTCCTGAGTAGTCAACACGCTTACCAAGAAGGTTCTGACGGAAACGTCCCTGCTTACCTTT
>CACXFB010000089.1 GCA_902766825.1 uncultured Lachnospiraceae bacterium | reverse complement strand
CAATACCAGTTACTTAAATATCCGTTTATTTCATCCGGATTATGAAAACATACTATCTCTTTCATACTTTTCCCACCTTCTTTACTGCAAGTTCAAGATCCAAATCATGGAGTCCATTATATGCTTTAATCAAATAATCAACTGGTATTTTATTAACTACCTGCGCACTCGGCACATTATAATACCATTGATAATACGCATAGAATTCGCCTATCCAATCCGGCAAAAAGCCTTCCATTGCTTTTCCCGATTTAAATTCATATTTTTCTTTTTCACTAAAATAGTTTAACAGCTCTTGTGCACTCATTGTATTTACATATGCCTGTGATTCATCAATACTCTTACGTGTTTTACTTTGCATATACGTTACAATGAAATCTTCTGTATCCATTTCAGGATAACTATATGCCACATAATCAAACAGCTTACCCTGGTTCTCCACAACCTCACTTAAATAATCTTCTGAATATGCTCTCATGTTACACCACCTAACTACTCCTTCATTTTCTTTACAATAGATCACTGAAAACTTTTTCAACTTTGTTGACATCAGAGTTAATTAATTCTCTCATGTTTTTTCTTGCAAGTGAGTCACGACTATTGTATTTTCTATTAAACTCATCGAAATCAACCAATGTCAAATCCTCCTCTAAATTCCCCCCTCTAATCTTGTACCCTGTTTCTCCAATTAATTATCTTATAGATTATTCCTGCTATTAACAGCGCCCCTGATATAATCACAACCGTCCACATCACCGACATATACACCGGCTGCTCGTACACATAAAGGAACGGATATGGTCCGTGCAATAATTTTAACACATTAAGGGTTATTGATACTATAGCGTATGCCACTGTCGGCATGAGCGCGTACAGCACATATTTTCTTTTGAATTTATGGTCAGCCTCAAAGAACACGAAGCTTATAAATGCAAATACCGGGCACAAAAGGTGCTTGTAGAGGTTGCATTTCCAAAACAACAGTCTCTTGTATCCGTCCGGTCCGCTCATTGGCCACAGCACGGTCATAACTACTATAAATGTTACCATAAGGCAGCACACAGACATATATTTTACTATGTAGACGGCTTCCGGTACTTCTCCCTCTTTTTTAACCATGCATCTTAATGTAAATATCAACATTGCAAGACATGCAAAAAGTGACAGATAGTTGCTGTCCTCCGTGTAGTATTTGAGGGCATTAACACCCCAATCTTTACCGCTTGTCACAAATGCCGCCACCTCAAGAAGCAGCACTACAATATTGAGTACAAATCCTATTTTTTTCTTCGTTGTGTCTAACATCCCATCCTCCTGATTGTTGTTTTGATTTTCGTATTGTTCAGCCGGCTGCTGTTCCTGTTTTCTTCTTATCGTTCCGGCTGCTGTTCCTGTTTTCTTCTTGTTGTTCCGGCTGCTGCTCCGGTTTTCTTCTTATCGTTCCGGCTACTGCTCCAGATTTTCCGGCCCCATGTTGAGGCAGTTAAGCATCGCCACCACATCAATTATTACCATCAGTAACGTTATAAGTACATTTATCGCAACAACGGACAGCCTTGTAAACTCTATGAAAAAGTACGCTGTTGCCACAAGCAGTGCACCTAGTATCATCGCATACGCCATGCTGAAAAATACGGTACTGTTGCCCCTTAGGGCATTTATCTCATCGTCCCACAAAAGCTTCGGATTGACCGTATCAAGCGCGATTCCAAGAAACGTCACAAACATTACTCCCAGCAAACTTAAAAGCAAATAGAACACGGTCAGCCCTGCGTCAATCTTTAGCCACACCGCACCTGTTACAATGTAAAGTGTAAGGCATGTCTGGCTTATCACTATGCTGACTAGTGCTTTGACCATAAGCTGCTGTCTGACACTCATCGGCACATATTTCATAAATACAAATCCCGCTCCTTCTCTTGTTACCGCGCTTGATGCAAGTGCATTTGCCGCCGTCACAAGAATCGACACCGTGATGACAAACACCGGCACAAACACATGCATTTTCTCATTGCCAAGCCTGTAATCTTTAAGAAGTGTCCTAAAAAGTGTACTGCTTCCCTGCAGCATGTAGACCGCATACACCATGAGCGGCCACAGGAAATTGATGAGCACGCAGTTGAGCAAAAACGCCGGCGTCCTAAAGAGCACTTTCATCTCTTTTACAAAGTATGCACGCATCTTTCCTTTCTTGCCCGCACGGCCTTTTCTAACCAGCTCTTCAACTGCAACATAACTACTTTTTCCGGTGCTTCCAAGTCCCACAACACCTTTAAAGTAGAACAGCTGTGCAAGCACAAGGAATATTGCAATCGCCACAACATTTACAAGAATATACCCTGCAACTGCAGCCACATTGCCCGTCATTCCCTCACAAATCAGCTTCACATGAATAAATACCACCGCAAGCACATTGTACAGGGCGTTGTGCCCATTGGCAAGACTTACCGCATAATTGTCTATATTCAGTCCGCCCACCATGCTCACACTGTAAAATGCTATTGCAATAAACAGCACCGTCGCCAGTCCCATAATCTTGTGAACCGAGTCTTTATTCTTGATAAGCCCCGTAAATGTCATGAGCACCACGCTGATAACTGCGCAGTACACAAGCGGCAGTATCGGCACTGTAATCATCGTAAATACGCTGACGAGTATTCCAGCAAGTGTGAATTTCGTCGCCGCCATATATCCTATCATTGCGCTGAGAATTATCATGAATTCCATGACGCTCTCATTGATAAATGCAACCGTAAATTTCGATGCGATTATCTCCCACGGCCTAAGCGGAAACGGGAGCAGATAATTCATATCATTAGAAAAGTAGAACACGCTCAGTATTACGCTCATCCCGAACACAACCGAGAATCCCGATACAAACATAAGAATAAATGCAAGCCCCTGCACATCACCGCCCGCAGCCACAACCGCCGTCGTCATAATGAAGGCTATCGCCCCCACCAGCACGCACGCCGGAATAAAGATGCACACGACCGCAATAAGCCCCAGGATAGTAACGAGGATTCGCTTCCTCCTATCCACCGGACTGTCCATGGACTCATTCTTCATCATAACACTTGTTAATCTCAAATAATTCTTCATAAGCCTTCTCCTTGGGGGGGTTTGGTTCTTTCAAGTCTTTTTTATTCGAACATACTTTCACGTTGACTTAACCATGATAGATAAGCTATAATCTAATTACTTGTTTGAAGGATATTCGTATCCTCAGATATTCCCCTTAAGCGTTGGTAGCACTTAAGGGGATTTTTTCAATCGTCGACCCATTCGATTTCTTTTTCAACTTCCCAAAAAGTTTTTCCATCAAATAATGGCTCTTTTTGGAATGCTGACATTCTTTCACTAGCATCTCCGCCCTCTTTTTGCCAAACAAGTTTTTCTTCAGGCTCCCAAAGTTGAACTTCATGAACAGATACATTGTCATTTCTAGTATAACCTTGGGCAAAGTATTTTTTACCATTATAAATAAATATTACTTCCTCACCAACCCATAAATTATCAAGGAATTCATCAACATTTCCATTAATCATACTATTTCACTCCCTTCAAAAATTTTTTTAGATTTTTATACATACTAGTATTTCTATGTATCTTAATTGCTGACGACCTATATTTCTTAAAACCATCCTTATCATTAGTACTACTAAAACGTGAATCATACACGTGATAATGTAGAATCTTCCCTTTACCTAATTGATTTTCATTATGATAAGCAATTTCAATGCGTAAATTATGTTTTTCATCATATATTCTCATCATATTAAAAGTTCCATCTTTATTCATTTTCAAGTATGCCATACTTGAATGCGATGACTCGGGCAAACCATGCTTGCCGCTTCCTTCTATCCCCTTTAAGACTTTTATACCATTGAATTTTCCATTAGGAGAAAAATCAGTATCTACTTCATATGTATAAGGAACAGGATTCCCTGCTGCGAAAGTACCTCTACCGCCCATTTAACGCACCACCTTTCTCGACTCACGGTAATCAACCTCAATAATATTACCATTCATTTCCTCAAATGACTTGCCTAAACAGATGATTGCGTCAGGTTCAATTTTATTTAGCATTTGATAGTAACCTCGCAGAAAAGCAGTTTTATTTCTTTTACAACCTATCATTCCTACTGCAACAACACAGTGTTTTTCAATTCCATCAAAGCAGTATTCGTATGATCTGGTTGTCCCCCAACTCACTGTCGGAACAACTAGTTTTCCAGCTTTTTGCCAATACGCCCCAACCCATCTGGCTTTTCCTACTGACTCAATTTGTCTCCAAGGATTCATCTCTGCATATAACGAAAAATCTGGTGTTAGCAAAAACTTATACTTTTCAAATCTCTCTAAAGCTCTTTTCGGATTGTTATAAGTTATTTCAAATCTGTAATCATCTACAAAAAAATGTACTCCCTTGTAGATGTTTTTGTCATCTTTCTTACTAACATCGGAGCAAGCAATTAACTCAACATTTTTTAAATCGATGTTTTGCTTTCGGATAATAGGGAATCCCCATTTTCCTTCAACTTCATATTCATTTCTTAAAAACATATTTTCTTTTCTAAATTCTGTACTTGTCATATTAGAGGGGCCTCCTACGCCCCATACTTTTTTGTATGGAGATACGAACCCTATACTTGTTTGAAGAATATTCGTATCCCCAGATTATTTCATATATAATATTGTTGGTAGCAATATTATATACAGCTACTTAGGCATTATTAATTCGCAATCATAGGCATTCTTCTCCTTTCATTGGATTCCAGAGTATATCTTTCAAGTCATGCAACAGCAAAATATAGCTCCTATTTTCAAGTCTTTTTGCTACAATGCATTTTAAAAAATATGCTATTATCTTATAATATCAAGCAACCTAAAATAAAAGTATTGTATATTTCTCTTCTTGCCATTTGTCTCCAATATTTTTTTTTCAACTAAAGCCCCTAATAGTCTATTTACGCTTGTAACTGGTAGTCCTGTTTTCTCAACTATCTGTTTAGCATTTGTAATCGGATAACTATATAAAGAATTAATCAATGGTACAGCATTTGATGATTTTGTTAATTCGCATGCCACTTTTAAATCATTCTCGTACAATTTATTGATTGCTGAAACTATATTGATATATTTATCACATTGTCTTGCTACAGTATCCAAAAAGAACTTTATCCATTCATTCCAATCATTTTTTTCTCTTATGTTATTAAGTAATGTGTAATATTTCAATTTGTCATGTTCTAATGCTTCACTTATAAAAAAGCAAGGAAGTTCTATTTGATTAACATAATATAGATAAAAAGGAATTAGCATTCTTCCCACTCTTCCATTTCCATCATTAAATGGATGTATTGTTTCAAATTGTGCATGTATTATTGCCGTTCTCACTAATGGTTTTAAAGAATCTTGAGGACCGTTTATATATGATATCAAGTTATTCATTAATTCTGGGACCATTTCAGCTTTAGGTGGTGTGTAAGTAACACTGTTATCTTTATTCTTTCCTATATAATTCTGACTCTTTCTATATTCGCCTATTAATTTGGGTTTTCTAACATTTCCTTCCATCAACACCGAATGTATTTTACAAAAGAAATCATTTGTAAATTTTTCTTGATTTAATATCTGTAATCCAATCTTAGATGCTCTAAAATAATTAGCCACTTCATTTTTATTTACATCTTCATTATCAGGTTCTATTTGATTAATTAAAACACCATCTAATGTAATCTGCGTACCTTCGAGTAAAGAAGATGCCCAAGCTTCTTTTTGTTGTAGTGTTGGCATAAACCAACTACTTTCTAACTTACTATCTATTATTTTCTCTTTATATACTTCTAATTTGCTGGTTGCATCAATAAGTTCATCTAAGAAATATGTATAGTCAATCACACCATTATCTAACGGCAAAAATTTAGCATCAAATGACTTTTTCATATCACATTACCTCTTTCTAAGATTTGTATACTTATTAATCATTAACAATATACCACCATTAAAACCATTTGTCAACGTTTTTGGTTTTAACAATGATATTATTTTCATTTCTACCATTCTTTGTTCTCTGTTTTTTCATGTATTATATACTATAACTTTAGCAATTATCAATATATTGCTTGTTTTGTTCTATCTCTACTATATATTGTGTCTACTTCCGTTTAATAATCAAACATTCTTAAAACCACATTTGGTTTTTACTAAGCACTAAAATAATATCGCAAAAAAATAAGCCCACAATCGCCTTTTTTATAGACTTTTGCGAGCTTTTTAATTATCACCAGACAATCTACTCACTCTCTCCAAGGTATCCTGTCATCTCAAGGAATATCTCTTCGAGCTGCTTGTCAGGGTTGTCTGCTTTAAGTTCTTCTAGTGTTCCGTCAAAAAGCTTCTTGCCTTTCAGGATAATTATTACCCTGTCGCAGAGTTTCTCTGCCACCTCAAGGACATGGGTGGAGAACATTACGCTGTTGCCGGCTGCTGCGTGCTCTTTCATCAGCTTCTTAAGTTCGAAGGCTGATTCTGGATCAAGGCCGGTGAGGGGTTCATCAAGTATCCATACGGAAGGATTGTGCACGAGGGCGGCAACAACCATGAGCTTTTGTCTCATTCCGTGAGAGTAGCTAATCATCTTAGAATCAAGAACGTCGTCGATTCCAAAGAGCTTTGAGTACTTGATTATGCGCTCGTCACGCTCTGCCTTGTCCGTATCGTAGATGTCCGCAACAAAGTTGATGTACTCTATTCCCTTAAGTCTTAGGAACATGTCGGGACTGTCCGGCATGTATCCTATGTTGTGCTTTGCCTTAAGCGCGTCCTTTACCATATCGTAATCACCGATTTTAACGCTTCCGGAATCAGGCTTAATTATGCCCGTCATCATCTTAATCGTGGTAGTCTTACCGGACCCGTTAGGTCCGATAATTCCCACAATCTCTCCATCTTCTATCGTAAATGTCAAATCATCTACCGCTTTAACCGAATCGTTATTATAGCTCTTACTGATACCCGAAACTTTTATCATTCTGTTCTCAATGCCTCCACAGGATCCTTCTTAGCTGCAACTCTTGATGGTGCAAGACCTGCAATAAGGGTAAGCACCACACTTATCAATATAAGTATTATACCACCTGCAACAGGTAATTTGGCAAGATTTTTAATATCTGTCAAATGAAGAATTATTGCATTTATCGGTAAGAGCAACAACAGTGTTACAACAATTCCGATAAATCCGGCACAGAAACCAACAATTGTTGTCTCTGCGTTAAATACTCTTGATACATCTTTCTTAGAAGCACCGATAGCACGAAGGATACCAATTTCCTTAGTTCTTTCAAGAACTGAGATGTATGTTATAATTCCAATCATGATTGATGAAACAACAAGTGAAATCGCAACGAATGCTATAAGTACATATGAGATAGCGTTTATAATCGTTGTAATTGATGACATGAGTAACTTAACATAGTCTGTATATTCAATCTGCTGTTCCTCATCCACACCTTCGTTGTATTCTGTAATAAGGTCAGCAATCTTATCTTTTGCCTCAAATGATGTAGCATAGATGTTAATCATTGAAGGGCTGTCAAGATCACATACGCCAAGCTTTGTGAGGTTACCATCGTATGTGGCACTTGTAGTATTCTGCGCCATCATCTTAGAGAACATGGCAACGATCTGCTCTTCGCTCATTTCACTCATGTACTGCTCATATTGTGCACGCTCCTCTTCAGGAAGCATTGCCATGTACTGGTTGATGAAATCCATTGTAATCTCGCCTGTCATGAGTGGTTCAAACATGGCAATGATTTCTTCCTCAGATTTACCCTGAATTGCAGCTTCATACTGAGCTTTCTGCTCGGCCGGCATAGCATTTATAAATGCCATTACTGACTCGATTGAAATATCGGCATCCTCGTTGTCAGCATCAAATGGGATTCCTGTAAATACATCAACATCCTGATTTTCTTTCTGCTCTTTTACGATCTGTGCATCATTTACACCATTAATTACATACTGTGTAAGAGCTGATGTATATAAGATTCCGCCTGATGTGTTGGTCATCTTGTTGTCTTCAGATGGTCTGATAATACCTGCAATCTTAATGTCGAGCGCCTTTGCAACAACACTTGCCATGTAGATTTCATCCTCGGTCTTGTCTTCCCAAAGACCTGTTTCATCGTTATATTTGAAGTAATCGGTTGGGAGTATAAGCTTAAATGACTGGTCCATAAGCTCATCAAATGTGTATTTTACCTGATCAACGTCGACCTTTTCTCCTGTAACCATTGACTTTAACAGCTTCTCAAGTTCTGCCGGATCCTTAAGTCCGAGTGAATACAGTGCGTAATCGCTTATCTGATTGTTCTTGTCAACTAAGAGAACAACTTCCGATGCCTCTTTTGGCCATCTTCCCGCAATAACATCGTACTGCTCATCAAGAACTTTCTGGTTGTCAAGCATCTCTGACCACACATTTGCACCCTGCATGTATCCGCTTGAACTTCCAAACTGATCTTCCATTCCGGTAGCTGAACCGATTGTGTCAAACAATGTTGAAGGATTAACCTTTATATCCTTATCCTTTGTCTCTTTATACACAATGATAGGGATATCATATGAGTACTGAATGTTAGATACTATATCTTTATTGAATTTGTCCTTGTTACCGTCAAGATACTTCTTGAAACTTCTAAGGTCGTTGCTCTTAATCTCCTGAGTCATGGTGTCCATAAGCTCAACCATAACATCATTTGAATAAACAGCATCCTCGTCGGAATGGTCGTCCTCTTCATTCTGACCTGTCATTGTCTCAACCATAACACTTACGTCCATGGTCTCTTTCTGAATTGTTATCGGATATGATGACAAGGTGTCTCTTTGAACGTCATCGATATATTCCTGAATACCGTTAGAAACCGACAGGATAAGTGCGATACCAATGATACCGATACTTCCCGCAAATGCTGTAAGAAGTGTTCTTCCCTTCTTAGTCATGAGGTTGTTAAGACTAAGAGATAGGGCTGTTAAAAATGACATTGAAGTCTTAGGTGGGCGCTGCTTCTTGACCTTCTTGGCTGTGACTGCTGCCTGTGCTGAAGTTTTAGTCTGGCTGTCCTCGGTGGCTGCTGTATTTGCATTTGTCGTTTTGCTTTTGCCAGTATCCGTGGCACCTTCGCCAGCCTCCGCCTGCACTGCCTCGCCTGCATCCTGAGCCTGCGCTGCCTGCACCTGCGCTGTCTCATTTTCCTCTTCCCCGTTAAATGGTCTTGAGTCGTCGATAATCTTACCATCAAGGAGCTTAACGATTCTTGTCGAGTATTCATTTGCAAGCTCTGGGTTATGTGTAACCATTATGATAAGTTTATCTTTTGCGATTTCCTTTAAGATATCCATAACCTGTACACTTGTCTGTGTATCAAGTGCTCCGGTCGGCTCATCTGCAAGAAGGATTGACGGGTTGTTAACAAGTGCTCTTGCGATTGCAACTCGCTGCATCTGTCCGCCGGACATCTGGTTAGGTCTTTTGTGGAGCTGGTCGCCAAGACCTACCTTGTTGAGCGCTTCGATGGCACGCTCTCTTCTTTCTTTTCTTGAAACACCCGATAAAGTAAGGGCAAGCTCAACGTTGGCAAGAACCGACTGATGAGGAATCAGATTGTAACTTTGAAATACAAATCCGATTGAGTGGTTACGGTAGCTGTCCCAGTCTCTGTTGCGGTATTCTTTTGTTGAAACACCGTTGATTATAAGATCACCGCTTGTGTAGTGGTCAAGACCGCCGATGATATTAAGCATTGTTGTCTTACCACATCCGGAAGGTCCAAGTATCGACACAAATTCATTGTCGCGGAATGTAATGTCTATTCCCTTTAACGCCTGAACTTTTGTGTCACCTGTTAAATACTCTTTTACAATGTTTTTTAACTGTAACATAAATACTTCCTTTCATATTTTACTTCACATTTTACTTCACAAAACTATTTTGTCTTATTATTAACTACTGCTCACTCATTTTCCCTTTAAGTCTAAGCTCCGGTGTCTTGGCACTTACCTTGGTAAACGGTGGAATCGATTCCGTGATAAATGTATTACCTGCAAGTACCGAATCGTGACCGATTGTTGTCTGCCCGCCAAGTATTGTTGAGTTAGCGTAGATTGTAACATTATCTTCAATCGTAGGATGTCTCTTTACATTTGCCAGTGACTGACCGCCCTTTGTCGAAAGTGCTCCAAGAGTAACACCCTGATACAGCTTAACGTTATTGCCTATTGTTGTTGTCTCACCGATTACCACACCTGTACCGTGGTCGATGAAGAAATACTCTCCGATTGTCGCACCCGAATTGATGTCAATACCGGTCTTGCTGTGAGCATATTCCGTCATGATTCTTGGAATAAATGGAACATTTTCCACATAAAGCTCATGTGCGATTCTGTATACCGAAATAGCTAAAAGGCATGGATAAGAAAATATTACTTCTTCCTTACTCTTAGCCGCCGGGTCACCTACAAATCCGGCCTCTACGTCTTTCATAAGCATTTGCTGGATATACGGAATCTTCTTAAAAATTCTCTTGCAAATCTCCTCGACCTGCTTTTCAACTACTGCTTCATCAGTATTTTCGCCAGCCTCATACATGAAAGCCAAAAGCGTCTGTGTATACATTATCGAATATGCTTTTGCAAGATTTTCACCTATATAATACTCTGTGCAGATAGAAGTTCTGGCATCATCAAAGTATCCCGGGAAAAATATTTTCCTGAAAAGTTTTATGAGGTGAATTATTTCATTTCTGCTTGGAAGGTTGCCTTTTCTTTTTTTGCTTAAAAGGTCGTTATTATTGCAGTTATCCATAATACCTTCAACTGCATTTTTAATCGTATCAATCTGGCTCATTAAGAGCACCTCCTTCTTGGTCGTTATACTTATCCATTATTCTCTTTATCAGATACACTCTGTTAAATGGGATTGAGTAATAGAATCCGTCTGAAAAATCATTTGCCGCCCTCATCATATTAACCGCAATGCCTACTCCCACTTCTTCGCCTGCTGCCTTAAGGGCTTGCTTGTACTCAGGCGAATCTTTGCTAAGACCATCCGGCATCTTATCTGCAAGTTTCTCATACATTGCAGCCACTTCATCCGGCACATTTATTCCTGCCATCTCATTTTTAATAAACATGGCATTACGATAACTTACAAGCGGCATTATTCCACAAAGAATTCTTGCGCCTGTCTCTTCTTTTATTCTCTTAATCTTCTCTACATCTTCCACGCAAAAGACCGGTTGCGTAAAGAAAAATGATGCTCCCATGTCCATCTTTTTTCTTACTCTTTTAATCTCGACGTCGAGATTAAGTCTTGCATAGTTGATGCAGCCTCCGTATACCAAAGGTCTTTCCTTAAATTCTTCCTCGTTCATGTCCCTCATGACTCTCATCAGTCCGCACGAGTCAAAGTTGAACACGCTCTTAACGTCCTGTCGCATCTGCGTTGATACCGGGTCACCTGTAATGACAAGGAAATTGGTGATGTCATTAATCTGCGCTCCAAGGAGCTGCGAACGGATTGCGATAGCATTTTTATCACGACAGCAGATGTGTGGCATTACGCACATGCCGGTCTGTGACGCTACCTTTGCAGCCATAAGAACCGAGTCGGCTCTTGTTCTTCCTGACGGTGAATCCGGAAATGTAACAACGTCAACACCAAGGCTCTTTAAGAAGTTCGCACCGTCCATAAGCTGCTTGTAGTTCTTATTAAGCGGTGGTGCAAGCTCGACCGCGATAAGTTTCTTATCACTGACGGCATCATTATCGGCTGTATCATTTTCTGCAAAAATGCGGTTATTATCACCGGCATCATCACCGCCTGCACTATCGGATGTATTCTTACGGGCACTGCTGTAAAATGCGGTATCTGTCACTTCACATGCTGATATTTCACTTATCGGTGCAACAGGCGGACGGGACACTTTTTCCTTAGAGTGCGCCATAGTGGCAACTTTTCTTATGTACTCCGGCGAAGTTCCGCAGCATCCTCCGAGTATGTCAACGCCAAGCCCCGCTATCTCTTCCATCTTATCCGCAAAGTATTTTTCATTATTCATGAAAATCATTCTGTCACGGATAATCTTTGGATAACTTGCATTCGGAAGCGCCGTGATAAATGTTTCTTTGTCGAAATTCATTTT
This sequence comes from uncultured Lachnospiraceae bacterium, assembly GCA_902766825.1. GTDB lineage: Bacteria > Bacillota > Clostridia > Lachnospirales > Lachnospiraceae > CACXFB01. The sequence continues at coordinate 3,757 of CACXFB010000089.1, read as the reverse complement.
GCCCATAAGTGTGCTTAAGTGCGAAGGTCCCACACCACAGTTAAATCCCGTGGCATCAATGTCCTCATCTTCACATGCGCGCCTTATGAGATTTTCTCCGCTAAGTCCCGTGTTGGTATAGCCAAACTGGTTGACACAAAACTGCACAACTACAAAGATGTCTTTATTCCTTGATTTTATATAGTGAATCGCAGGAATAATATCATCTATATCCGGGAATGTCTCAAATACAATCATGTCCACGCCGTTATCTAAAAGTTCCTCGGCTATTATCTTATATTCATCATACGTGCCGACTGTTCTAAGCGGACCGATATCTCCCGCAATCAGAACGTCCCTGCCGCTCCTTTTAACCGCTTCTTTAGCGCATTTTACACCGGCGGCAATATTCTTCTTAACCTTCTCATAAGCTGTCCCGTTGCAAAGTGTATCTGCATTCGAGGCAAATGTGTTGGTTCTTATTACATCCGCACCTGCTTCAATGTAATCCATATGAATTCGAATTACTGTATCCGGATCATTTTCATTGGCAGGCTCAGGAATTCCGGTGTTGCCGGTAAGCTGGGTATAGTAGGTACCAAACGCTCCGTCAAACACCATATATTTGTCATTAAATAATTGTTTTATGTCTGTCACAAATATTCCTCTTCTTATTACTATATTTTATTATGTTAATTTGCTTATTTACGCTGATTTTAGTGAATCAGATGTTAGTTTACTATAATTTAATGGGCATTTCAACCCGACTTACATTAAGGTTTTCTTATAATGAGGCGAATTGTTTACAATACGAATGAAATAATCAGACAAATGATGTATAATTGATGTAACCGATAAATATTTAGGTAACGAAAGTGAGGGAACAACCATGAGTGCTATAAAGGATAAACTAGATAACTGTTATGAAACATTTCGCGACATAACGGATTTTGTGCCGGCAATCGGCGTGATTCTCGGCTCCGGTCTTGGGGCAAATGCTGATATGCTCGACATCGTTGAGACCATCGACTACTGCCGCCTTCCGGACTTTCCTATTTCTACAGTGCAAGGTCACAAAGGACGATTTGTGCTTGGATACATTAACGAGATTCCGGTCATAATGATGCAGGGGCGCGTGCACTACTATGAAGGTTACAGCATGTCGGACGTAGTTCTCCCGACAAGACTTATGGGAATGCTCGGTGCAAAAATCATCTTTTTAACCAACGCCGCCGGTGGTCTTAACACATCATTTTCGGCGGGTGATCTGATGATTATCACTGACCATATCTCAAGCTTCGTGCCAAGTCCTCTAATCGGACCTAACATCGATAATTTTGGTGTGCGCTTCCCTGACATGAGCGAAGTGTATAGCAAAGAACTTATAAACATTCTTGAACAATCGGCTGCAAGCCTTGGCATTGACATCAAAAAGGGTGTGTACGTGCAGTCAAGCGGTCCTAACTACGAGACCCCTGCCGAAGTGCGTATGTTCAAAAATCTCGGTGGCGATGCAATCGGAATGAGCACCGCCTGCGAGGCAATGGCGGCGCACCACATGGGAATCGAAGTATGCGGCATCTCCTGCATCTCAAACATGGCCTGCGGCTTATCTGATGCCCCGCTCTCCCACGCCGAAGTCATGGAGACCGGCAACCAGGTCGCAGCATCATTTACCGCCCTAATCCGCGATGCAATCATCCGCCTGGCCGACCGCATCTGAAACGGGGGACGGTTCCTCGTTCCATCATAGAATATATATTTTTCGCACCCCTTGGACCGTGACCTAGTCAACGGCTATTATTTACTAGTGAAATCATCATTATGTAATTTTGCTAGTAATACATATAGAATGAAATCCTCAGCGACAATGTCACTTTGTCTACAATCTGATGGGCCGGTTCCTCGTTCCACGTTTCGATGAGTCAATGGGTATGGTTCTTTTTGACTCAGAACCATCACCCCACACCCCTTGGAGGTTTGCTTATGAATATACGCATCTACAACGCAAAAATTCTTACAATGTCGGATTACCCTGACATGTCCATAATCGATGGTGAAATCATAATTGAAGGCAACAAAATCAAAAAAATTGGAACGAAGGAACCGTCCCCCGTTCCATTCGACCGAGAGATTGATGCACACGGCAATCTTGTTATGCCCGGATTTAAAAATGCTCACTCGCACTCACCTATGGCGTTTGCAAGATCTTTTGCCGACGACCTCCCGCTTGACAGGTGGCTTAACGAAAAAATCTTCCCGCTTGAGGGGAAATTAACCGACAGTGACATAAATCTTTTCACGAAAATCTCATTACTTGAATATATAAGCGGCGGAATCACCGCGACTTTTGACATGTATTTCAGGCCGGAAAATATAGTGGAAGCCGCACTTGAATTCGGCTTTCGCGAGGTGATTTGCGGCGCAGTAAATGATTTCGTGGAATCTGTCGCGCGCATGGAATCGTTCTATGATTTATACAACAAAAGGAATAGCTTTTCCGATAACCGTTCCGGCAGCCATTCTGATTCCGCTTCACTTATCTCTTATAAACTTGGTTTTCACGCAGAATACACAACTAATGAGAGCCTTCTTAAGGACATTGCAGCGCTTGCCCATGATAAAAATGCGCCTGTTTACTGCCACAACAGCGAGACAAAATCCGAGGTGGCAGGCTGCATCGCAAGGCATGGTGCCACTCCTGTTACATATCTTGACAGCCTTGGCATGTTCGACTACGGCGGCGGTGGTTTCCACATGATTTATACTGACAATAACGACCTTGATATCATAAGAAAACGAGGCATCCACGTAGTTTCCTGCCCGGCATCTAACGGCAAGCTCGCAAGTGGCATGATTCCGATGTACAAATACCTCGCAGGCAAAGGGAGTGAGTCAGTGGGGACGGTTCCATCTGACTCATTCTTTGCTCACCCAAATGGTATACCTAACCTTCAAACACAAAGAATGAGTCATTCGGAACCGTCCCCACTGACTCACGGCATCAACATCGCCCTTGGCACCGACGGACCAGCCAGCAACAATGCCCTTAGTATGTTCAGGGAAATGTATCTGACATCCATCTACCAGAAACTTTACACAGAAAATGCTGCCGCAATGGACGCAGACCGCGTTCTTTTCATGGCAACCGTAGGCGGTGCTAAAGCCATGGGACTTACCGACTGCGACACCCTGTCCGAAGGCAAATACGCAGATATTATAATGATAGATTTAAACAAACCTAACATGCAGCCAATTAACAACATTACTAAAAATCTCGTCTACAGCGGTGACACCTCCAACGTCATCATGACAATGATAAACGGCAACATCCTGTACGAAAACGGCGAGTTTTACATTGGCGGCAAATCATACGACACACAGAAACTGTACAATGAAGCAAATAAAAGAATGGAGCATCTGAAATGATGCTCCATTCAAACTGTAGACAATGTTATAGCTACCTTTTTATCTTATACGAACATTAGAATATATATTTTTCATAGCCCCTATGTCGTGACCTAGTCCACTAGGCGTAAAATTACTAGGAGGGAAAGAAAAATGAAATTTCCCTAGTAGTCCCCGGCGGCAAATTACTAGGCAGGAAAGAAAAATGAAATTTTCCTAGTAGTCCCCATCAGAAAATTACTAGTGAGAAATGAAAAACGAAATTTCCCTAGTAGTCCTTGGCGGCAAATTACTAGGCAGGAAAGAAAAATGAAATTTCTCTAGTAGTCCTTGGCGGCAAATTACTAGGCAGGAAAGAAAAATGAAATTT
>CACXFB010000088.1 GCA_902766825.1 uncultured Lachnospiraceae bacterium | reverse complement strand
ATTTTGTTATTACCACCTGTAGTAACAATAACTGCAATTGCCGCACATGCTGCTACAAGTCCGCCGCCTGCTGCCATAATCCATCTTCTCTTTAATCCACGGCGCTTATCAATTGCAACCACATTGTCTGCCTCATTTGAAACAGTTTCATCATTGTCCTTAAGGCACTCCTTTGGTAACACATCCTCTGCCTTAGGTATTTCCATCTTCTCAACGTATTCGTCTAATTTATTCTTGTCCATAATAATCGCTCCTTTTTTAAATCAATGTGCCAGATATAGATCCAGCTGTTTCAAAGCTCTTTGATATTTCTTCTGACATGACAAAACAGATATTCCAAGTATTGATGCTATCTCCTTATGCGAGTATCCGTATACGGCTTTAAATATTACTATCTGCCTCGAATTCTCTTCAAGTCTTGAAAGTGCATCTGACATACTGTCCGTCATACCGGTATCATTTTCCACCGCCGACACCGAAACATATGTATCTGTGCCGTTTTTTAACGCCACATCATCAACATGCCGTTCCACCTCATCGGATACATCTTCTTTTCTCTTACGTAGTATTCCTATCGCCGCATTCCTTATTACCGTCAGCATCCATTTTAATGAACTCTTGTAATCTCTTACCGTCGAGGCGTTGTTGTAAATTTGCAACAGCCCTTCCTGTAATGCATCCTGTGCCAGATGGTAATCCTGCAGCACATTGTATGCCGCAAAAAACATCTGCTTACCGACAAGTTCATATATATCAGCCAACGCACTGGCTCTTCCCCCTGCAAGCTCTTCAAACAATTCCCCGCATCTTTGTGCAGTCATAATAAATACCTCCATAACCGGTTATCAAAAGGTTCCATCGATGTTTTGCCCTTCTATTAACTAGGACGTATCAAATTCGCGAAATTGGACACAAAATCAAAAATTTTTAAAAAAATTTTTTAAGACATTCCAAACATCAAAAAAGGTTCATACGCGCACTTTAATAAGGACACATATGAACCTTTGATAATCCTAATAATTTTCTTCTATAATCTTTTTTAACACACTAGCTGACTCAAGAAGTTTATTCTTCTCTTCATCATTAATATGGATAGGTGCAACTTTCTCAACACCCTTACTGCCTACTATCGCCGGCATACTAAGAACTACATCCGTAAGACCATATTCTCCATTCATCAGACTTGAGATAGGAAGAATGGATTTTTCATCACGGACAATCGCCTCACAAATTCTTCTTACCGCCATGGCAATTCCGTAATATGTGGCATGTTTTCTGCTTATAATCTCATAGGCTGCATTACGCACACTCATAAATATTCTGTTCATTGATTCTTCATGTGCAAAATGACCTCTAAGCTCGCAGAAATCATTAATAGGAATTCCTCCGATTGTAGCGCAGCTCCATGCAGCAAGCTCGCTGTCTCCATGCTCACCTATGATGTATGCATGAACGCTTCTGCTATCAACTCCTAGATGCTTTCCAAGTTCGAATTTAAATCTGCTTGTATCAAGAACAGTACCTGAACCTATTACCCTGTTAGCAGGATAACCTGATTCTTTCCATGCAATATAAGTAAGAATATCAACCGGGTTAGATACAATAAGAAGTATACCTTCAAAATCTCTCTTTTTAATCTCACCGACAATTGACTTCATAATCTTTGCGTTCTTTGCAATAAGATCAAGTCTTGTCTCGTCAGGCTTCTGGTTTGCTCCCGCCGTAATAACAATTATTGCCGCATCAGCTATATCATCATAATCGCCTGCATATATATTCATGGCTCTTGCAAATGAAACACCATGATTAATATCCATTGCCTCACCTTCTGCTCTCATCTTATCTGCATCAATAAGAACCATCTCTGAAAACAGTCCGCTTTGCATAATGGCAAATGCTGATGAAGACCCCACAAATCCACAACCTATTACCGCAATTTTTCTGCTGTTAACCATATACACATACCTTCCTTCCGCAATTTATTCATAGGCTTACATATATTTCAATAAAGCCTCGCCCATATGTACCATTATATACCATTTACCCGAATAACACACCTATTTTCTCTTCAATAAGTTTTTCACCGATAACAATAATAACCTTTTGTCCCTCGCCTGACGGCTGTATTGAAAATGAGTCCCTTGTGACATTAACACTGAACCACCCGTTTTCATCACCTATAAAACCTTTAACCCTGTGAATGTGTCCGTACTCATCGCTTTCAAATAACTTATCTATAATCTCTTTAATCTTATCACGGTCAAAATCATGATTCATATAATACAGCGAAGTATATTCCTCTCTTTTATCAAACCACATCTTAGATATTACATCGCTTTTGTATCCGCTTTGTGCCATCTTCTCGTAATCGTCAGTATCAAGCTCCCCCCACGGTTTCATGATAACAACATCATCAACTCTTCTTTTACCGCCGGATTCTTCTAAAACATCATTTAAAAATGTTATCATTTCCTGCCTGTCACTGTCACTTTCCGACTTGCTTACAAGTATGCTTCCGGCACACAAAAGCTGCGTTGCAAAAATATATTTTGTCTCTTTGGACATATTTCTATTCATTGTTGCATCAACTATTGAAATAACACTTCCTGTCTCATACCATCTCTCAAGCGGCTCTTCCCTTATAACATCAAAAAATTCATCAACGTCATATATTCCTGAAGGCTCGATAATAACTCTGTCAAATCCCTGCATACCAAGTGCAATAAGCTTGGTCTTGAATCTTCTTGCATGACAATGCGCATCGCACGCACCCGCTATCATCTCTATCGTACAGTTTTCCTTTATGAAATCGCTAAGCAGCATCATGTCCACATTAACGGCTCCAAAATCATTTTCAATTATTGCAACACGCTGACCCTTACTTACAAGATATCTTACATATCCGTCAAGAAAAGTTGTCTTTCCTGCACCTAAAAATCCCGTAATCAAATCCACTTTAATCATTGCCGTACTCCTCGTAAGTTGTCTCAAAAATCTCTTTGTCCACTATGAACATATCCTTTAAATCATTACAGCTTATAACAAGATAATCACCGCTCTCACCAAGCATGTAACAGTCATTATCCCAGCTTGTAAATACCTTCACGCCTCTTGTAAGTCTCTTTGCATAGACAGGCACCTTAGACTTTGATATACATGATTTTGCATAACGCAAAAGCAGATATTCATCACCTGTATTTACATCCATGGCTTTTTGCTCGTATTCAACTTTCATATTGTACGGCTCATCAACCGGTGTATATCTCTTACCAAAAGCATCTCCTCTGACAGGGTACACTTCCCCCTTGATTCCTATCATAAAATACATGTCATCTTCAACACCAATATTTATATCGCTCTCCAAAGTTCTTATCACAACTTCTGTTCCCGTATCAAACAGGTCTGTCGCCTTAACATACCCTAAAACAATCTCTTTTCTCTGGAACATTCCAAACTCTGATATATTAACATCCGCTTCCTGCGCTTCAATTATGTCATAGCTGTCAAGGTAACTGTTAATCATATCACAGAAATAACTCTCAAGCTGGGTTGTCTTATACTTACGCTCATATTCATCAATGTCAATAAATCCACCGGCCTTGCTTATATGACCTCCGCCCGAGCCAATTCCTTTTGATATAAATGCAGCCACATCATTTGCCTTTGCTTCCTTTATGCAGCTTCTTACTGAAAACTTAACTCCGTAGTCAAGCTTGTTGAAAACAACACAGATGTCCACGTCACTTACCTGAAGCACAAAATCACTTATAAGACCAAGAATGTTAGGATCGCAAGGTCTTGACTTAACGACCGCATATCTTTCCTGTTTGTTGACTATGGAACGAATCATGGCAAGCCCTGCTATCTCAAGTTCCTTGACACTCATGTTTGCATTCATAAGTCTCTTAATCAATACAGGATCAAATTTCATCGCATCGCGCATATCCTTATCAAGAGGATTAGTAATATCAACGAACTGGCTTGTGTCCGTATAAAGTCCATAGTACAACGCCGTCTGAAGATCTTCATATTTTCCAAATGGAAAATTCTCTTTTTTTAGAAGCTCCCACATAATTGTTGAACAGCTTCCGATGTTACTGCGAATCAGGCTGCTCTTAACATCGGTTATCTCAACCTGATGATGATCGATTATCATAACCTCATCAGCAATAAACTTCGTTACATTTCTCGCCCCATACTGGCAGTCGACAGTCACTAAAAGACCGTCTATCTTCTTAGTGTTGTCTGCAACATACTCTATCGGAAGTTTGAGATTATCAACGAACATCACAAGATTGTCTTTCGATATAAGCTGTCTTCCACTGTATATAATTCTCGAATTTTTACCATGCTCTTTAAGATAACAGTACAAAGCATATCCCGAAGCCAGAGTATCCGCATCCGGATTATCATGACACTGAATTGTTATGTTATCAAACTCAAGTATTTCTCTGATATTCATCGCAACCTCCATCTGTTTGTCAGTCGTTTTGTTCCTTCTTACCATTCTTAACAAATATTACAAAGCATACAGCAAGAAATACCACCGTTAAAGCAATAATAAGCGGCGTCACCAAAGATGCTCTCATTCCAAGAAGTTCAAATGATTTCTTTAACGTTAACATTCCAAAAACCGAGAATATGAAAAATGCTGCCATATTCATCATATTATCCGATACTTTACTCTTAAGCAGATATGTTGCCAAAAGTCCTGTCATATCTGCCGCAAACAAACCTATGGAACAGGCAATCCACACAATAAGAGCATTGCTTATTCCCTCATTTGCACCAAATGTTATAGCTGTAAGCTGTGTCTTATCACCAAGCTCCGCAACAAAAAATGTTCCTGCCACCGCAAGAGGAGCAATCTTAATACCTACGCTCTTTTCATCTTCTTCCTCATCATCTTCCTTTGCAAGTGAGGTTGCAGCAAAGAATAAAAAAGCTGCCGCTGCCACAAACTTAATGACACCTTCCGGAATAACTTCACTTAACAGGCCACCCGCAACAACCGCAATGCCGTTAAGAATCGCAATTGCCACTGCTGTTCCGAGAATAATATCCCTAAGCTTATACTTAGAAGTCATAGCCGCTAACATAAGCTGTGTCTTATCTCCCATCTCAGCTATAAATTCGGTTAAAAGTATCTTTATAAATAACATCATAATTCTGTTCCTTTTCAAATACCCCATATATTAATCTAACATTTATACTACATATCATATCTGATAACATTATACGCCATAGATAAAGGTACCATCTGATTCTTATTCCATATGGAATTAAATTCACTTGAATACAGTGGACACAGCCCTTTTCCCGTCTCAACAGTCATTGCAGGAATTCCTTTAACAGAATTTACCCAGTCACTGAATCCCGGACCTTTTGACACACTTCCTATCGGCTGATATCCCGTAAGGCTTCTTACTGATTCAAAAAGAATTCTCGATTTTTCAAGATGACTTCCACTCTGACCGTATTTCCAATAAATCTGCGAACCGGTCGAATGATACGAAATCGTTGCCTTTGGCTTTACCTTATTAAACAGATTCACAAGACATTTTGTCTCTTTTTCGGAATATGCACATGCCCCGTAATACCCCTGATCGCAGGCATGCCCTTTGCCAAACTCTCCTTTGCCTCCCTTAACATAATAATTTCTGTTAAGGTCTACGCCCCTTCCGTTGGCTTTCCATCTTTTAAAATATGTGCTCTTTGAAGTGCCGCCACCGTATTTTTTATACATAGTATAAAGATTATTTCTCAAAGTCGCATTCTTTATTTTCTGTGGACCGTACTGGCTTATCGTCACTCCGTCCGGATTAAGCATCGGTACAAAATGAATGCAGCACTCATCAAATAATTCACTGAAATATTTGCCTTCATACATTCCGTTGTAATAATAATAGCAATACATCTCTATCTGCTTCATAATAAGCTGAGAATTCATATATTCTCTTGCATGTGTTGTTCCAACAATAATTACCTGTTTTGAAGCTTTAGGATTACCTATTGCTATATCATATATCAGTCTGTTGTCATATGATTTACCAAGGACACTCGCACTTATAAATCTTGAATATTTGTTGGAAAGAAGCTCAATATCACTTACCATCTCATCATATGAATACAGCTGATGATCCACACTGACAATACTAAGATTTTTATTATTCACCGTAAATGACTTTGCTCTTGGTGTAACCTTTACCTTAACGGAATATACAACATTTGAACCATCTGTTGAAGTTGCCGTAATTACTGCGTTACCCTGTGCAACACCTGTAATCACACCTTTACTGTCAACTTTTGCAACGGATGTGTTACTGCTTGAAAATACAACCTTTTTGTTATACGCATCAACCGGCGCAATATTTAAAACTATATCTCTTTTTTGCTTTACAGCCAAAGTTATCTGGCTTTCCTTATAGAGGTTGGTAATCGAAGTTACCTGTTTTCCTGCAGTAAACGAAAAACTAACATTATTGGAATATATTACACTTTTATCTTCACATACTTTATATGAACGTATTGATAATCGTACTCTCTCACCCTTTGTCAGTCCCGTTACTTTAGTATTTAAACTCTCATTTCCCTTAATATTCTTTATTTCATTATATTTCTTTTGATTTGCATCATATTTGTAGATAACATATCCATCTGCATCTTCTGTCTTGTTCCAGAAAATCTGTGCTGATGAATCATCTTTGCATTTGTAATCTGTTATCTTTGAAGGCTTTGGCAAAATGATAAACTTTTTACTTATGGTTCCTTTATAATTTCCCATAAAGTTTATATTAATTGTTGCCTTGCCCACAGCAGTATTGTTTGAACACGTTACATAATAATCGATATCCTCATACATTCTTTTGTTATCGGCAGTAACCTTTGTATACGGATAGATTGCTTTTCCAGTAAAACTGTATTTTTCAATATCATCAACAGTATATGAAACATTTTTAATATTCTTTGGAAGGATATCAAAATACACTGTCTGTTTTCCAAAGTACTCTCCCGTTCCCTCTATAACAGCTCTTGGTCTGTATCCCTTATAATAGTCAGTAACATTTACATTATCATAATAGCTTACACTGTAATCCGTGCCATAAGTAAGGATATTATCGTTTTCATCTGTTAAAATGATTTGTGGCTCCTTTGGAGTTCCGTCATATGTGACATCATCTGCAGTCTGCGCCGACATAAGCGAAATATTATGTCTTCTAGCAGACATAATATCGATATCATCTAAATCAGACTCCTCGATTTCATCTGCATAAGCACTCTTAACCATAGGGTTATAATCGTATGACAGGTACGCACTGCCTGTCATGGACAATAATGCAACTGCTCCAAAAATATATAATTTGTTAAACATTTCTTATCCTCCGTATAACAATATGTAATTGTTATTTCAAAACATTTACGCCTAATCCTGAAAGTGTTCCTATAATAATTCCGGCAAGCAGTACTCCTGCCATAACTGCAACAATGCTTTTCTTAAATTCCATATCAAGAAATGATGCCGCAAGTGTTCCTGTCCATGCTCCTGTTCCTGGAAGCGGTATTCCTACAAAAAGAAGCAGGGCAAAATACAGACCAAAGCCCGCTTTTTCTTTTAACTTTTCTCCACCTTTGTGGCCTTTATTGATACAAAATGTAAAGAATCCGCCAATGAACTTCTTGTCCGCTCCCCACTCAAGAGTTTTTCTTGCAAAGAAAAAAATAACCGGCACAGGAAGCATATTGCCTATAATTGCAATTATATATGCTTTTAACAGCGGTACCGCAGGGTCACACACCAAAGTACCGTAAGGAATGGCTCCTCTAAGCTCAATTATAGGTACCATCGAAATAAAAAATGTAATCAAATAGCTTTTTAACATTACGTCCTCTTTTCTTTTTTAATTATTAAACTAATTCATTTATCAACAAAATCAAAAATCTATTCGTTCAGTTCGCCTGCGGCTCTAAGACTGAGTTTTGTTATAAGCGGTCCGACTAACTCATATATAACTATACCGCAAAGTACGACTGTCTGAATTGTGTCACCATACTGTGGAAGGCTGGTCTTTGCTACGGTGACAAGCCCGATTGCCACTCCTTCCTGCGGCACAAGTGTAAGCCCCAGATATCTTCTTACAACAACCGGTGCCTTTGATATAGTCGCACCAAGATATGCTCCAATCATCTTTCCAAGAACACGCACTACCACATATACAACTCCCACAACACCAATCTTAGGTATTATGGTTATATCCAGGGATGCACCTGAAATGATGAAAAACATCATATAAATCGGCGGTGTCATTCTGTCTAGCGGTTCAAATATCTTAACAGTATGTTTTGATGTATTTGCAAATACTGCACTCATCATCATACATGCAAGAAGCGAAGAAAAACCTGTTATCTTACATACTCCAAGGCAGACAAATACAAATACTATCGTAAGTGCAAGTCTGTTACCTCTTCCTGTATATAGCCTTACAAGCTGTGTAAAAAGTATTCCAAGAACAGCTCCAAAAATCAGTGCTCCAAAAATCTCTATTAATGGTCCCGAAAGTGATGCCACAGAAAACTTTCCGGAATTCATTGTCTTGATGATTGCCATTGCAATACCAAATGCAAAAAGCGCAACCGCATCATCCATTGCTACAACCGGCAACAATGTATTAGTAACAGGTCCTGATGCCTTATACTGCTTTACTATCATAAGTGTTGATGCAGCCGCCGTAGCTGATGCAATAGAACCTAGTGCCAGCGAAAGTGAAACATCCTTTCCAAGAATTAATAGCACTATAGTAACAAGACTGGTTGCACCTAAGCCCTCAAGTACGGCTATAACCACAGGAGATTTACCAACTTTTCTAAGAAAGCTTATACTAAACTGTGCACCGATAGAAAATGCAATAAATCCAAGTGCCGCATCCGATACAATTCCAAATCTGTTAATAACATCGGTATTAACAATATTAAGACAATGTGGTCCTATTATAATCCCCATAAGCAGATATCCCGTAACATTAGGAAGCTTCATCTGCTTAACAACCTTACCGGCAGCAAGTGCCGCGGCAATCAGAATCGAGACATATATTAATGTATTAAGCTCCGGTATGTTTAATGACAACATTATTCACCCACAACTCCTTCTACACTTTCTACAGGCAAAGTAAACATTATTCCCGAGTTAGGAAGATTAAGATCTCCGCACACCTGCTTTACAATTCCCTTTGCCTTGACAAGATCTTCATCATTAAGCACCATAAAGATTGTCTTATTTTCCTCTTCGTCGTTATCATCGAGTATGTGCTTAAGTATTCCAAACACCGGCAGATCATCAAAATCCTCAATAACACTTGCCATACCCTGACTGTCGATTATGGTACATCCTTTAATACCTTCTTTTGCAAGTCTTCTTACAAGTTTTCTTGTAAGATTTTCATATGTAAGTACAATAACAAGTAAATGCATCTTAAACCTCCGTTGATTTTTATTTTATAATCTTTATTCCAATCTACTTATTAGCAAGATTATCATGTGCAAGTTCTATGTAAACCTTTGCATTATGAGCGATGCTTTCAATCTCTTCCTCGTTCAGTTCTCTTATAACTTTGGCCGGATTGCCAAACACCAGGCTATTATCCGGTATTGTCTTTCCTCCTGTCACAAGCGCACCGGCACCAATAATGCAATTATTCCCGATAACGGCATCATTTAATATAATTGCTCCCATGCCTACAAGAACATTATCCCCAACCGTACAGCCATGGACTATCGCATTATGCCCAATAGTAACATTATTACCAACTTTGACATTATGACCATAATCGACATGAATAACACTACAGTCCTGAACATTAGTGCCTTCACCTATTGATATACTACCTTCATCGCCCCTAATTACTGCATTATACCATATACCGCAATCCTTTCCTATGGTAACATTGCCCTTTATAATGGCACCTTCTGCCACAAAAACATTTTCAGAAATTAATGTATTAGTATCTTTATTAGTACTCAACTTTCCACACTCCTTGTAACGATGTTTAAATAAGTCTTAACAGTTCACAGTTGCCCATAAGACAATCCCAGAACTTTTCTACACTATATCCTTTTATCCGGCATATTATACTGCAATTCATGGCACCATGTCCAACTATAAGAACTTTTTTTCTTTCCGCAATCAATGGACCTATTACTTCTTCTAAAAATTCTCCTGTTCTGTCGTACAACTCCTTAAGGCTTTCTCCACCCTCTACCGTATCGTATTTTTCAGGTTCATTAAACAACGTATTGATTGGGCAGTCAGGTATGTTAAATGATTCCGCTACCCCTTCATATATTCCAAAACTTATTTCCATAAGTCTGTCATCTGTGTATATCGGCGTATCTGTTCCTTCAAGAAAAAGTTCTGCCGTGCGTTTTGCACGAAGAAGTGGCGAGCAGTAACATACATCAAAATGTTCGTTTTTATATTTTTCCTTTGCATCCCTTGCCATCTTCTCTCCTGTTTCATTAAGGGGGATATCTGTTCTTCCCTGAAGCTTACGCTGCAGGTTCCAGTCTGTCTGTCCGTGTCTCATTAAGTAGAGCATCTTTTTATTCTCCGTTACTTTATATTTTTTGACTTGTACCATTCATGCACAAGATTTCTGTAGCCAAGATTTTTTAAATCATCATAGGTTACTTTGTAATTGCACTTGTTATGTCTTCCTGTAATACAGTATCTTATATACTCCTGCATGTATTTATCAATTTCACCAAGTCCTGCGTCTGTCGTGATAACCGGAAAGAACCATCTGCTCCAGGAAAATTCCGTGACTTTTGTGCCGGCAAAAAATTTATAATTCATTGCCTTAACAAATCCTTTTGCACCTTTTTCATACGAAAGATTTTTCTTATCACACCATCTTCTAAGTGCTCCGGCTTTACGTCGTATCTTTCCTTTTATCTTAACTTTGGTTGTATCCGATAAATCAATTCCGCTACTATCCATCTTAAAACCTAGAAATTCAAATCCCTCACCCGGCATAAAAATCTTAGTCTTTGATTCGTTAACCTTAATCTTTAGTTTATCAAAATAACTTATGATAATTTTTTTATATTCATCAATCTTGTCCTGTTCATTTGCAAACACAATTATATCATCTGAGTATCTGAAATATTGTATTTTTTCACGTTCAAAATACCAATCCATGTCCATAAGATAAACATTTGCAAAAAACGGGGCAACCGGAATTCCTGCCATCGCACCTCTTTTAATGTGAACAGCTTCACCTGTAAAGGCATTATCATATGCCATATCCGCATGCAGCAATTTATCAAAAAAACAATAAAGCCTGTCATCTTTCTCTTTTAAAAAGCTCATCTTTTCCATAAGAATATCCGTATCAATGGAATTAAAATAATCGCTTATGTCAAGTTTAAGACAGTACTTTCCCATAATGCATCTGTCACCTGCAAGCTCTCTTAGAACATCTCCTGCCCTTTTGCCGTATCTGAAAGCAATGCAATTGTCTGCGAACACACTGTCATATCTGTGAAGTAAAAATGCGATGATTTTAAGAATCCGGTTATATTCCTCACCAAAAGAATATATTGTTCTCTTTTTACCGGTTGATACTTTGTTAATGCTTCTTCTTACCGGAATGGGAATAACATAATCACCGTCCTTGATACTTCTTACAACATCCTGATATCTTTCACTGTCGATATATGCCTTCCATTTTGCCAGTTCATTTTCGGATATATTCGATTTTTCTTTTTTATTATGTATATAATCCTCAAAGCTTTTCTTGTCTACCAACATATCAATGATATCTTTTTCATATAAACCCATTTTCAATACCTCATCACACAAAAAACGGATAAAACATTGCGTACTAAGAAAGAACTTTGAAAGAATCAAAGCGTGCTTGATTCTACCGGATGGTACGCACATCTACTGCCTGCAAAGTAGATAAAAATATTATCAAATCCATGTGCGCTGCACCCACCGCAGACGTGCCAAATGGCACATTCTTCGTCCGTCATGTTTTATCCGCATATAAGTATAGTAAATCTATTCTATCTTTATTTCAAGAAGACATTACAGCCCGATATTTTCTTTAATTCTATCCAACATATACTGATACTCATTAGGAAGATAATCAAAAAAATCGAGCATTACAATCTTATGTCCGTCACAAAATCTTTTTACTTCCCTGTTGGAACTTCGATTATACTTGTTATAGTCCCCCCACAATCTTATAAACATCACATATTGACCATCTTTTTTAATTCCGTAAGATATGGCCTGTGGTCCTATTTTTCTCTTGTGTGAATAAGCTTCCCTGCACGCTATAGTCTCTATAACATCAACAGAAACATTCTTTGCTATCTCGTATCCTGACAATTCCTCAAATACATCCTTGATCTTATCATCAAATTTTCTCTTGTCTTTTTTGCCGGAATCCGATGCGAATTTATCAGCAGCATCCTTAATGGCATCCCCTAACATGCCTGCCCTACGATTTAAAATCTTATCAAAAAAACCCATAAGCAACCTCCGTTCATTTCTCATGTAATTGAACTGCCAATCTGATTACTATTTTACTAATTCGTTTTATTTATGTCAATATAATACCCCCCTTTAACCCTATAAAAAACACACTTATATATACTATTCTCCGCCTTGACAATCCTATTAATAATGCTATAATTATTTTGCATGTTTCGGGGTGTGGCTCAGCTTGGTAGAGCGCTTGGTTCGGGACTAAGAGGTCGTGGGTTCGAATCCCGTCACCCCGATTTTTTAATGTCTCTAAAAGCCCCATAAATAAAGGGTTTGCGGAGGTTGGGTAAAACGAAAATATGGACGAGTAATCAAAACAACCGTTCGAAGAGAATGGAGGGGTTGGATGGTGTCAAAATGATTACCTTTGCTCTACTTTTGATTCTTTTAATCTAGAAGGCTTTATTTTTTTGCTTTATTTTATTAGTTTTGAGTTGTTCTAAACTTAATTTGATTAGGTTTGAGGAACTTGTGGAACTGAGTTCCAGAAGTTGATTTGCAAAGAAAAAGCTGCCGACATTTGCCAGCAACTTTCACTTCTCATATTTTGTTATATATCAACCAGTCTTCCACCGAACAACCATTTATTGCACAAACAATTATTTCATTCCATCTTTCTTTAATTGATTTACCACCATAGATTGGCGCTTCAAGCATTTCCTTAGCTGTTTTAAATTCGCAACCATCTTTTATATCACAAAGTCCACCCCAATAAAGTTTTTCGTACTCCGGCAAAAACCCTATATAATGTTCTGTTTCTTTTGAATCAGATTTGAAATAAAAAACTGTTTCATCACAGTTTTCTGTTTTTTTCAAAAATACTTAATAATTCTTCGTATTTCATTTTGCTCTCCGTCTTTTAAAATTAGAAATAAGGTTTTAGGATTATCCTAACAAGAATGCATTTGTATATACGAATGCGTATCTTGCAGTAGAACCCTAAAAAGCATTACTTAACATTTATACTTAAAAATATACCTCCAGTATCTAATCTATTAAACTAATAATAAAAACTATTTTTTTTATTAGGATTCTTGGTTTTGTAAGTTTTATAAAAAAGCCTGTCGTTCATTATCTTCTTTACTGGTTTTGGTAATTTAGGTGTTAATTCTATTGCATATTCTATAACATTTCTATATTTTATTCTTTTCCAATTTGCTTTTTTTATGGCCTCCTCTCCAAATACTTCACTCTTACAAGCCTTTAATAACCGTTCCATAAACCTTGCAAAGCTATCCATATATCCCTTTTCTAATGCATAATTGATATCAATATAATTATATCCTGTAAAATCAAGCCTATCCCCTAAATTACTGTCAGAATTTTGTAAAACTATCAACTCTGGTTCTCCTGAATAATTCCAATACTTCAATCTTTTATTTAGTGAATCACATACATCTATAAAACAAGAATCACTATAAAACCATTCCTGTCCATCTACACCATTTATTCTAATGGTGTCATTATATTTATCAGTAGATCCTATCGAATAGCCAATTAGATATATAGAACAATATTGGTCTGATCTATGATGAAAATAATTAATTTTATCTAATATTTCATTTGCATTTTTATCTGAAGGTTTAACAATTATTAATATAATCACATGTTTTCCTTCTTTGCTTTCTTCGATTTGATTTATCCCTTGTATATCATAAATTGGATACATTTTTCCTCCTGTGTACTTGTAAGTTTCTAATACATTTTCAATATAATCCAGCCTTTATCCCGTTAATAGTAGATATATTTTGCATCAAGCTACCCGTAGACGTTTTTCACATCAACTCTCATATCTCTTTGAGTATTCAATATTCATTTCTCCCTCTTCATGATATGAATCGGCAATAAGTCTCAATGTTTCAGCCAATCTAAAATAACCCGCTTCATCTGCTTCAGTAGCTTTCTTTCTGTAATCAGACTCAATAGTAAATTCAGTTTCCCCTGTCGGATCAATCGAATGTAATCCTCTAGAATTTATTGATTCCGTCATAAATCCAGAACGCATATGCCCAGTTTCATCATCCTGAAGATGTTTAGCAACGTGTTTATCAATAAAAAATCCACTATCGTCCTTTGGAGCATGGAATGCTGCTTGTCCGAAATATGATAAAGCCATTGATTCAATGTCTAATTCTTTACTTTTTTCTGTAACTTTTATGACCCAGTTATCTAACACGTCACTATTAACTTTACCATTTGAATCAATCCCCGGAACAACTTTCCAATTATACATTAAATAGTAACACTTTCTTGCATTATTCCTTCTTTCTTCTTCATTTTGATTATTAGCCTCTTTTCCATACAATATTTTTAATACACGAATATAAAAATCTGGATTTGTAGATAATTCATTCCATGTATACTTTGGTACCTTTCCTTCCCTACCATCTAATATTTCAATATATTTCCACTCTATTGAAAGCATATCTTCTTTATCGACGTGCTTTTCATGAAGCCACCTAATAATAGCTTGTATATAATAAGCATTTGCATTATTAGAGCTAACTAATGTTGCATCGTTTTTTAAAGTATTAATAACCAACAATGTATCTAATTCCATTTTTTTGTCTTCCAATAACATGTACAGAATATGGATACTATTTTCTGTTCTGTTTACTTCATTTAGATTATTTATAACTTCTGAAACAATTTCTGAGTCATTTGATTCCATTCTCCAAGCTTTTGTTCTTTTCCAAAACTCTTCACGTGAAGATTCTTTAAGCATACGAACTTCCTCAACAACCTTTGGTGTCAGTCCATATGTCGACAAAATCTTTGCTTTAACATGATCATCATACTCTTCAATGATTTTAATAGTTCGTTCAATTTCAACAACGCGAAATATTCCTTCAATTAACTCATCACAACTATCAATATAATTATCAATGATGTATTTAATATCCTTGTCTAAAATAAATTCAGCGATTCGTTCTCCAAATACTTCTTTATTTTCAACCACATCAATATTCTTTAGCAATTCTTCTATTTCAGCATTTGAATATTTAGCCTTTAATATGTCAATCTGTTTTTCTTTTAACCTGCTGTTACCAATGTCATATTCATTAGATTCTTCAATTAAAGAATATTGATCTTTTCTAAACAATCTAACAAACCAAGCCTGATTACTATCCGGCATAATACTTTCAGCTAACCTATCAATCTCTATAATTTTATCTTCTGATAATGCCCAATTCGCATCAGCAAATTTTCTATGTTTTAAAGAAAAATCTTTTAATCCATTCCAAATCTTTTCTCTGTCATCATATTCCAAACTTTTTGCATTATCATTAATTGCTAATACTATTTTTTCTCGAATACTATCAGATACATTATCGATCACTTCAATAATATCACATATTCGATCAACTTTATTATTAAGTAATTCTAATGCTATTTCAATATATCCTACTGTGGTAGTATTATATTCATCTCTACTAATATTCTCTGGAACATTCTTTACCTTCAAATATTTTGGCTTACTTACAGGACTTCCTACTGTAGTTTTCCCCGGCATTAGTTTCATCAAAGCTTTCCATGTCAAATCTTCATTTTCATTCGCAAGTCCATTAAAAACACCAATCCTAACAGCTATTGAAGCATTTGTTTGCGGAAACCAGGGTAATACTATTCCAACTAAAACATCTAGATATGATTCATTTACTTCTGCCAATTTAATCAATATATTCATTGCACTTGAAAAATATTCTTCAACCTTAGCAATGTTTGCAATAATGTCACCTAATTCATACTTATAATTACGCGCAGCATATTTTCTATTTTTCTCAAGCAAAAAATCTAAAAACGCTTGGTCTTTTTCTCTCAGCAGTCTTGATAATTGTTCCAAGAATACTCTTGGGCATGCTTCACCAAACCAACGAAAACATGCCGATGATGATTCATATATTTTCCAATCTTTTGTTTTAAAAAAACTTCTTTCAAACGCGTATATTTGATTTATTATTATATTTCTGCTTACATTATTGAAAGCATTTTCATTGTTACCCAAAATTGCTATTGTTTCTGCAATTCCTAAATATAACTCTTTTGAATAATGCTCTTCACCATTTTCCAACATATGTTTATCAAAGTTCTCCTCTTTAGACCATAAATAAACTGTTGGATCCACTACCAAAAACACCTCTTTTGCCATCGTAAAAAACATATCAATATGGTCATCATATAATCTTTCTGCATTTTCAATTAATAAACCATACTTATTCTCAGTTTTCCAAACGCCTTTATTATATCTAAGCAATTCAGGATTATTTTTATAAATCTTTCTTAGTTTTTCAATTGCCATTGCTTCGCTAACGCCCACCATTTTACTGAGTTTTGCGACATCATTTTTATTATTTCCATCACAAGCACCCAGCATAGAAAACTTAGTTATAAAATCTTCATCTCCATCTAAATTTGTAATAATATGCTTTTCTAGAGGATTCATCAGAATCTTTTTATCTAAAATACGTTGTCTATCTTTCGAAAACAAAGGACAATTCTTACTTCCACGCCTAGTAAATGCCTGTCCTTTAAAGACCAATAATTTCTCACTAAGTTTATCATTGTTAGGTGGGGCAAAAAATTCTTTCGATTCATAAATCCATTCATTATTCAACGACGAAATAAAAAAGTATCCAAACATCATATTATCCAAACTGACTGTACCCGTTCTGATGTCAACAGGTTGTGGTACAATTTTATCAAATATATTTTGATACTCATTATCATCTCTCCATAATTCAGGTACTATCCCAATCAAACCTTTTGAATCACTGACACCAAACAATATCACTTTATCCTTATCCATAGCTGGCTCCGAATTCAACATTGCTATGACATCTTTAATCAACTCATTATTTTTATCTTTTGTATAAGGTATCTGTTTGTAATCAATATTCGGGCCTTCTGATGGTAACTTCTGCAATAATTCGATAATTTTGTTTTCTGTATCTTTCATATTATTTTCCTTATAATCATCTAGTTCTTTGCAACATTTAATATCCTATTAATTGAATCAACAATTCTTTTTTGTTCATTAAATGGTGGAAACGGAACAAGCATTTTGGACAATGTCTTTCCATTGCAATTTGGTTGAGCCATTGCAATTGTTCCATTTCGAATTTGTTTCCAGTACAAATCACTTTCCATAAAATACTTCATATATTGAGAATCTACCATTGAACAATAACTTGTTCGTATTAAATAACCAGCAAAAACTGCTTCACTAGGTACATCCTTTACTATATATGACTTTCCAACTGTTCCACCTGTTCTTGCAAAAAGAATATCATTTTTCTTCAATAAATAATCTTTTATACTGTCTTCTTCAATGTCACAGTACGGAACCGACTCCCACTGAACTTTTCCATTTTGAATGTCACTAATCCTAACCATCCTTATTCGTCCATTCTCTTGCGCTGGTGAATTATATCCATACTGTATTTGTTCAGCCAAATCCCCCAATCTAACCCATTTCCAATTTTCTGGAATTTTAAACGTTATTTCTTTCTCCGTAATCTTCGGCAATTTCTTTTGTTTTTTTAATTTACCCTCTTTAACAAGTTTTTCTTTTTCTTCTTGTATCCGCTCAAATAAGTCCTCTGCATTTCCATCCTCTGGAAGTTGTTCTGTTAACTTGCCTCGAATTCCTGCATCAATAATTTTATTTTTTAATACTATAGTATCATTGCCATACATTGTTTGAAGTTTATCTATTATTTCGATTTGTTCAAAAATTTTATTAATCTTTACAACAATTCTGTTTTGTTCTTTTAATGGTGGAAGCGGAAATATATAATTCATTAGTTCTTCTTTACGTATTCCATTTACTGTCATACCACGACCTTCAATTTTAAGATTAGAATAAACCAAAACAAAATAATTCTCATCAACACCTTCGTGTAACCATATAGCTCTTAAATCCTGATTAATAGACATCGGTTTTGAGATTCTCACTATCTTACCCAAAGCCATTCTCATGCATATTATAATTGCTTTTTTATCAACCATACTTGAAGCACTATTATCCAGTCCATCCTTCGTAATATGATCAATTGTATCATCAATAACTCCAGATTTAGCCGATGAAAAATCTTTTACTGTTATCCAAGGAATATCTCCTCCATCCCAATACTTTTGAACGCTCTTACTCGGAGTACCTCCTCCTACATCTTTTTTTACCACATCCGTGATCCTTATCCATTTCCAATTATTTGGAATCTCAAACGGTATTTCTTCTTCTGTAATCTCTGGCAATTTCTTTTGTTTTTTTATTTTTCCCTCATCAATTAGTTTTTTCTTTTCATCCTGAATATGAGCATACAAACTTTCAGCATCACCATCTTCCGGTAACTGCTCAGTTAATTTTCCTTGTATAGCAAAATTAATGATTTTTTTTCTTAATGCTTCTGTATCTATCAAATCTCAATACCTCCAAGCAATTCTCTAAGACTAGCTACTGCCTCGGCAATCCCATCTGATTCGGCCTGCATATCGTCCAAAACTTCCTGTATAGTACGTTCATCTTTTTCTTCTAAATCAAGCCACTTAAAATCAAGATTATCTGACTTTTTAACTTCTTCTTCCGTAAAACATCTCCATCTTCCGTTAGGCTCGTTTTCACTAAAAGTTGCTTTACGATCCTGTTCATGTCCGGAGCAATAACAATCAACAAACTCTTGTAAATGTGCTCGAGTCATCGGCTTTGTAGCCATTGTATGCTTAATACCTGTTCTGTAATCATATACCCAAATTTCTTTTGTTGACGCCCCCTTCTCAAAGAAAAGCACATTTGTTTTTACACCATTAGCATAAAAAATTCCTGTAGGAAGCCTAAGAATTGTATGTAGATTAAAATCTTTTAATAGTTTTTCTCTTACATGAGAAGTAGCACCAGTATCTGTAAGAACACTGTCAGGAAGAACTACACCTACGCGTCCACCAGTCTTTACAATAGACATTATGTGCTGTAAGAAATTAACCTGATTATCACTTGTCTTAACAAATTCCGGTCTGTTTGCGGCCACCTCTACACTTCCCTGTGGACGTGTTCCAAACGGCGGATTTGCAAGAATAACATCATACATCTTATCTGATGTATCAATAAGCGAATCTTTATAAGCTATCGGGCTTTTATTCACACCAATATCATGCAGATATAAATTCATAGATGCAAGTGTTACAACAAGCGCTGTATTATCTGCGCCAAATAATGCATTATTCTTTAAAAATTGCTGTTTTTCCATATCTTTGCTTTGTGCTTTCATATGGTCAAATGCCGCCAATAAAAATCCACCTGTTCCACAAGCCGGATCAGCCACCGTTTCTGTTATTTTAGGATCAACCACTTCTACAATTGCTTGGATAAGCGCTCTTGGTGTAAAGTACTGTCCTGCTCCACTCTTTCTATCTTGTCCATTCTTTTCCAAAATAGACTCATACATCGCACCTTTGAAATCGCCTTCCATAATATACCAATCTTCACTTGCCACCATTTCAATTACTTTAGCAAGCATCACCGGTCTATCAATTTTATTTGTTGCTCTTGTAAAAATAGTTCCAATTAATCCTTCACTATTTGATAGTTCTTTAAGGATTTCCTCATATTTTTCTACCAAATCTGTTCCACTTAATTCAACAAGATCATCCCATTTGTATCCTTCTGGAACTTTACTTTCCAATCCATACTCCTCTTTTTCTTTATCCATTTTTAAGAAAAGAATGTATGTAAGCTGTGTAATATAATCTGTATAGCCAACTCCTGCAGCTGCCATTACATTTGCTATATCATTTACTTTTTTTACTAATGCTGATTCTGATTTTATATTTGCCATTTTACGCCACCTTTAATATAAATTTTGCTAATACTAGCAATTCTTCTTTCAAATTAGGAGCGCCAAACGATGTTATAGCATTTCTCCATAAATCCGTATCTATTTCATTCAATTCACCAACAGAAATAGCACCTGCCTCTACAACATACTCTGCAACTCGTCTCATGACTTCTTTTTGCTCATTAGTCAAGTCACGCTGATTCTGTCCGCAATACAAAGTAAATCCTCTACTAAATCCTTTAATCAAACTATTAAGTCGCGCATTTTTCTTAAACGCATAACGTACAATCTGTATCAAATTTGTCAAAGCATTTACATTTGTTTTGGTATCCAATTCATCGACATTACCACTTGCATCAAGTATCTTGTAATTCTTCCAAATTTGATATGGTTTATATTGCCTGTCTTCTACCAATAATCTATCTCTCAATTCCACAAGCATCGAATGTGTAATAATTGTATCTTCTGAATTATAGATTATTCTAAGCGCTTCTATACTGTCTTTGTTTTCATCAAGATATTTTTCAAAATTATCTATAAATGATTTTGCTGTTTCCTTTGAGAATCCTGCGCGGATTACTTCATCTTCATCATCTACAGAAGCATAATAGCCTTTCTGCATCTCAATAAGTTTCTTTCTTGCATTAACATTGGTTATAAGGGAATAAATCAATCCCATACGCATTGAATTATCATCCGACGGACTAATAAATTCTACAAGTGCATTATTATCAAATGCCCCCTGTATGTTATTTGCAATAGTTCGTGGTGCAAATCCAAACTCGCTAATGAAATAATCAAGATGTCTACCAAACAATGGATCATCTTCATATCGACGATTAATTGTTGAACAATAATCTCTCAGCAAAAACAAATTATCATCACTCAACTCATTATGAGACAAGCGTTCTAATAATTGTTCAAGAGATAAAGTTCTTTTTCCACCTGGCCCCTTTGGTGGTTTCGGTATATTCTTTTCATGCTCAGTAACTCCTACAGCATCTACTATATAATAACATTCTTTCGTATCCGCATTTGGTGTCAGTTCCTTTAATTTATCATCACTGATTACTCTGCATCCGCGACCTTTCATCTGCGTATAAAGAACATCAGAAAAAACATCTTTCATAAACAAGACAACTTCTAACGGTTTCACATCTGTACCCGTAGCAACTAATGTAACTGTTACAGCAATTCTAAATTCTTTTTCAGTTCTTAATCCCCTAATTAACGCATTTGAATCTCCTGAAGAATATGTTATTTTCTGTACAAATTTTTCAGGTAATTGCTCGTTTTCAAATTCTCCTTTAAACACTTCTTTTACAATTTCAACTATCCTTGTTGCATGATTATCATTTTTTGCAAATATCAATGTCTTCGGTATGTACTCCCATTTTTTCTCACGTTCAGGATACAAGTCAGTATAAATAGCATCTTTATACGCAATTAAGACTTTCTTAATCTGATCTTCATTTATGATTGAACGATCTAGTTGTGTCGCATCATACTCAACGGTATCCTCTGCAATATACATTGTAGAATCGCCTTTTCCCTTTGGTGTTTCTATTACATTTGTCCCTTGTGCAACAATTCCACCATAACTTGTCTTTTCTGTTTCTATTCGATAAATTCTTGCCGGTACATTTACTCCATCTACCACAGAATCATCATATGTATATTGTTCAATAATATTATTATCAAAAAAAGCATATGCCTCCGGTGTAGGTGTCGCAGTTAAACCAAGTATTTTAGCTGACTTGAAATAATCTAATACTGATTTCCACTTTCCATATATCGAACGATGACACTCATCTACAATAATAAACTGAAAATAATCCGGAGGAAGTTTTAAATCATCACCTAAAACTGCAGTTTCTTCTGATTTTTCCTCATCTGCTTTCCCTAATTCATCTTCTGCATCTTCATTGTTTTCTGTTATTGTTTGTCCTGTCAAAACAGCGAACAATTTTTGTATTGTTGAAATAACAATGTCTCCGTTTATATCTTCTTCTTTTTTGAGTCGATTAATTCTATACAGAGAAGACATCGGCTGTTGACCTTCCGTCCTATCAAACAAACTAAATTCTGACTCAGTTTGTCTTGCCAAATTATTTCTATCCACCAAAAACAGAATTCTTTTCGTCGGCGTATAGTTTAATGCTCTATATGATGCCAAGCAAGCCAAATATGTCTTTCCTGATCCTGTCGCAAGAATTGCAAGATTCTTTTTATTATTTGCTCTAAACGACTTCTCTAATTCAATCTCCGCCTCATACTGACAATCTCTAAGTCCCTTTTTATCAAGCATTGGAAGAGCCCCATATTCCGATGACTTACCAATAATTTGAAGCATCTTCTTTGGATAATGCATTTCTGATAGTTCCACATATTCACTATCTGGTTGAAGCATATTTTTAAAATATATTTTATTTCCATTTGCCATATACACAAGAGGAATCAAATTCTCATACCATAATCCATACCAACTTTGTGGATGAACAGCATACCCTTCCGCCTGCTTTTCCACCTCTTCTCCAAGTGGATTCTCCTCGCGCTTGGCTTCAATTACTGCAATAGCTTTATTATCAACAAACAAAAGATAATCGCTCTCAGTATTCCCTACCATAAGAGCTTCTTTTACTGCACTTGCATATCCTGGTACATATTCGTTTCTAGCGACGATATCCCATCCAGCATTATTTAACTGTTTATCTATTCGAACTCGAGCTTTTTCTTCTGGTAACATCAGCCAATCCCTCCTTTCATATTATTTTTATTATATCTGTTTACTTATCTTTTCTTGCTTTACGTGGATCAATCGGCTTTTTTGTTCCTTTTGGAATCAACCATGTTTTTCCCATAATAACAGCTCCATCAATCCTGCCATCATGACAATAAATCGCCACTCTTCGCTGTGAAATATTCCATAATTTTGCACACTGTGCTGTCGTCATATAATCCATATTAATAACCTCACTTTTCGCACAATTATATAATTTTATTATATTCATTTATATGAACACTTTCAAGTCTGCTTTGGTATATATCAAATAATAATTTCAACAAAAATGTGTGGCACCCAAGCAATAAAAATGTCATTATTTTAGCTAAATCAATATGGCAAAAAATAAGTAGTTTTTTCACAAAATCATGACAAAAAATTCTTATAAAACTGTTCAAAATACTATCAAAAAATGAGGCCTTGTGTCTACTGCAAGATACGCTTTTGTGGCCACAAATGATTTCTTGTTAGGAAGTTTCCTAAGACCTCTTGCTTATGCGATACCAACAACTGTTTTCCTAACATATATACAAAAAGATTTATTCCAATGAAAAAAGCCGCTTAAGAGCTTTTTCACTCCAAAACGACTTCTTATAACTCAATCTGTTATTCTGTTATTTCAGCAAATCTGCCAAATACAATTCATCCTTCTTATGTGCCCCCTTAATCCGCTTATATTCCTTGATTGCATCAACAAGAGTATCTGGATTCGAGCCATAATAGTCCAAATAAAACTGTGTACTGTTATTATATTTCTTTTTACCACACCTAATATGTTGCTTTACAAATTCCTTTGGTGTAACACTTGACTTTTTCTTGTCGAACTCTGCAATAAGCCCTTCAGAAATAATAAGCAACATCTCTAGTTCTGGCTTGGTACAATATTTCTCTACTTTTAAAATCTTCTCTTTATAATCTACGGGAATCCTCAATTTCTCATTCTGAACATCTCCGATACGCATTACAAGGACATCATTTCCGGGATACATATTGAGCTGCGTTCTGACCTGACCATTACTTACGATTTGTCTAGCATGATAAGGTTCCAAGCCAATCAAATCATCCTCTCCAAAAATCAATTTGTCGTTTTCGAGCAAAATCCTCATGATACCAAGTTCATTTGGCCCCTCACACATTATGAGACGCTTCATTTCTTCAACTCCTTTTTAAGTTTCATAAGAGCATCGTAATCAACAGCAGTCTGAAAAGCATTGTTATAGTACTGCTTACTCTTAAGTAACTCTGGTCTGATTTGATAATCCTCATACATGTTAGAGAGGGTAACCTGTTCTTCGGATTTGCAAATCCATATATTATCCTGTCTTCCCATCTGATCAAGAACTTCACAGTAATGTGTCGTAAAAATCAGCGTTGCATTATGCTTGTTTACACCCTTATCTTTGTAAAGACTAATCATGTTCTCAACAAGTGTCTTGTGAAAATGATTCTCAACTTCATCTATAAGAAGATCAAATCCTTGCTTCAAAGATGCAATCATTAATACATATAGTAAAAGTCCCTTGGTAGTGCCACTCGACAGCAAATGAATCAACTGAGTATCCGATATCGTCTTCACATCTCCTCTAAATGTAAGTCTATAATTATTCTCATCCAACATCTCTAAGGATTCAATATTATCATCAAAGATCTTAAGAATTCTCGTAAGAATCACTGAATCAATACCATAATTCTTCAAGGCATTAAACATCAGTCGATAGGTATCTGCTCCTGCTTCATAGCTATCAAAATATATCGCTCTTGTCGTCTTCTTTCCAAGTATATAAAACAGTCTTGAAGTATCATCCGGCAATAATGAGTTATCATCCTCTAACGAATTATCTAATACCTTGTGTGAATACACAGAAAATAACGGCCTCGGTAATCTTTCAAAACCGTCCCTACTATATATCTCTTTGACGTTTGTCTTAAAATACTTCTTCTGATAAAGTCTCTCATTCTTAAATAGCGCCCTGTTTCCAAGTTTATCTGTTTCAAGCTTTGTTTCATAAAGGAAAATCATTCCTGCATGGTAGAAAACTATCTCAAGTTCAATACCTGCATATGAATATTTCTTTCCCTCAAGACGGAACTCGCCAAGAATTGAATATGCCATATCAAGGAGATCAATGGCTGATGTCTTTCCTGATGCATTCTTACCGATAAATGCCATAGTGTTATAGACATGAAGATCTGGTGCTATTTCTTGAAGTTCATACTCCTTATCTTCAGCTGTCTTGCGAGATTTCGCGACCAAATCAATTGTAAATTCGTCAGAACAGTTTTTGAAATTATTAGCTTTAACTCTAAGTAACTTCATATCATCCACCTCCATTCCAATGCTATAATATCATATAAATCAAATTAAAACAATATTTTTGTTTCAATTTGATTTTTTCAATTTGGTTAGCTATAGTTGGAACTTTTTAAATCAGTCTGTCAAATTCAGTTTTTGTATTTTTTTTCATTTTATTCAAGTAATATCCCGCATTTTACAACTTTCAATTTAGTCGCCCAGGTGCCTAGGGGTTCCTCCTTCCATATTTTTTATAATTATGGCGACTTTTCAAAAAATGACTCAAAAACAGCATGTTTTAGCGTGTTCTTTTTCCATCAAAGTTAAGCGAAAACATCGATAAATAAAGGGATTCTGAGCCATTTACTCGTATTTTTTCCTTGTCATTCGAATCCCGTCACCCCGATTAAAATATTTGAGACAGGCAATTTATAATCATTGCCTGTCTCTTTTGCTTATAACAAAAGATTATTACTTAATCTTTGTAAGCTTTTTATACTTAGCTTTATACTTCGGATAAGCTCTCAGTTTTGCCTTATTGTAGATTCCTTTAAATGCATTCTTTCCTACACTTTTTAAAACCTTTGATTTAATATCAACCTGCTTTACTTTCTTATCACCATAGAAAGCATTAGCACCTATTGCTCTGACATTGGAACCTATTACAATCTTAACCGCATTTTTATAATTCTTAAATGCGTTCTTGTATACACCTGTTACTTTATAAGTTATTCCACCAAGCTTTACCGTATCTTTGATATCAATCACTTTTCTGCCACGATTGGTACTTGCGATAACCATTACCGTCCTAGGTGATACAACCTTATATCTGTATCCGCCGGCTACATATACCGTTCCGTTTTTCACACGAAAACTCATTGAATTTTTAAATCCTTTTGCGGAATTAATCATTTTCTTATAATAGTTTTCCTTGCCCTTAGGAACATAGAATGCTGCCTTTTTGTTGATGTTAAGGAATGCATTTTTTCCTATTGCTTTCACGTTTTTTGAAACAACAACCTTAACTAATTTTTTATAGTTCTTAAATGCATTTGGTCCGATTGAAGTTACCTTGTATTTCTTACCTTTAATGGTAACAACCGCTGCCACATTAACAGTTGTTCTGTTCTTATTAACTGCGCCAACAAGTCTTACTTCTTTCTTATTCATTATCCTGTATTTATATCCTTTAACGGTATATATTACAGTCTTGTTTTTCTTACTTGTTTCAGTCTTTGCTTCTTCTTTCTGTTGTTCTTTTTTCTTTTGTTCTTCTTCCTTCTTTTGTTTCTCTTCTTTCTTTTCTTCGTTCTTTACCGTAACGGTAATATCCGTACTAAATCCATCATTATCAAGAGCTACTGCACTTATCTTTACCGTTCCTGTCCTTAATGTCTTAAATACCGCAACATGCTCTCCTGCTTCATTAATGCTTTCTGAAACAAATGTTACAATACTGTCATCAAAAGGAATCCATTTAAGCTTATTTATTGACACATTATCAGGTGAAACTTTAGCCTTTATTGTAAAAGTACTGCCTGTATATACATCAATTGTCTTAACTGTATCAATTGCCGTAATGTTAATAACCGCTTCGGTTACAGCTTCAAGCTTTTTGCTTCCGCCACCGCTATATTCAAGCTGATCTTTTATTATACAAGGCTTTATGTATATCTCGTACTTCGTCTCATCTTTAAGTCCACCTATAACGTAAGTATAATACTGCTTACTGTCAATTGTCTCTTTACCAAGTTCATTTTTAGCAACATCAATTACTTTATTAAGTCCGCTGCCTTTAACGGATATTTTAAATGATGTAATATTATCAGTGTCATTTGCAACAAACTTAAGTCCTACACTCTTTATAAAACCTGTAGCCTGTGCATCATCATAACTTTCAAATTCATATATACAAACAGGAACCTTTACTGTAAACCTGCCTTCATCCAATGCCTGAATATAAAGATATGTAAACCCATCTTTAACACCTGTCACACGAAGCCTTGCATCATAGTTAGGTGACTCATCCTTTACTGTTGCGATTGATTCATTATCAATCCACCATTTATACTCTTTCTTGTCTTTATAAATACATATATCCTGACAGGCACCTTTTTTAAGTCCGATAGAAGCAGGAATTGTGTTACCGAAATTATCAATTACAGACTTCGTATATGTGTGAGCACTTATTGTAGCTGTCTTTGTCTCATAATACTGACGCTGATAACTTGAATCCATCCTTGAAATATATGCAGTAACCATAAATTTATAATCTGTATCCGGTGTCATATTCCAGAAGGTATGTGCCGCCCTGGTGGTACGTTGAGCAAGTTCCCATTGTGCCTTATCGTTATTGTATTTATATATTGCGTAACCTTCTACATTCTCCTGTTCATCCCATGTAAGACTTACAGATTTGCTGTTATGTGTTTCCTTAAGATTTTTAACTGCTTTTGGTGTAACCCATACTTTACATACACCTGCACATTTTTCATCAAGAGAATATGCTCTTATTACCGCATAACCCTGTCCAACCATCTTAACGAGTCCGTCAGAGCTTACTGTTGCAACCTTTTCATTTGAGCTTTCCCATCTCTTAACTCCGCAGTTAACGGCATTTGACGGATAATAACTTGTTACCTTAAGCTGATAAGAACTTCCTATCGCACATCCCTGGTTATTATTATGAAGTTCACTTGCATTAAGATTAATGCTCTTAACCGTAAGTTCGTCTACAGTTACATTAATTTTCTTTTTAATATTTGTACCGTCAAGTGTTGTACATGTAATAACTGCCTTACCGGCTTTAACTGCTTCAATTATTCCTTCTGAATTAACCTTTGCAATTTCTTTATCAGAGCTTTCCCATTTCAAATCCTGTGACACGTCACCATATGGAAGAACTTTATATACTACATCGTGCTTCTTTCCCGGCTGTAATGTTATGCTGTCTTTTTCAAGTTCAATTGCACTTGATACAGCCTTTTCAAAATGTACAATGCATTTTCCGTAAGAACCTGTGCTGTGTGTTGATACAACAAATACCGCAACTTCACCGTAATTCTTTCTCTTTACGACACCTTTATCGGCAGTTGCCATGCCCTCAACAGATGTAACCCATACTGCATCATCTATATTAGTTGTAAGTGTTACGGATGATTGTGTAGTAAATATTTCCGTTACCTCTTTTGAATTCTGAAGTATCTTAATCTTATCAGGTGCCTTTTTACTCTCATCATAAGTACAATCCTTATATGTGTTACCTGACTCCTTGAAGGCTTCCTCTATCTTAGAAGAACCCCATTGAGAATATCCCTTTCTGTTTTGTAACACATTATTTTTAACGGTTACATTATCATATGCTGTATCTCGAAACCAAAAGAGATTTCCGTAATCATTTTTCTTCTGATTAGTCACTAAAGTGTTAGGGCATAAGAATGTGTTACCTGTAAATTCAATATTCTTTGTTAATGCCCCCTTGATTTCGGCAATACTATCAAAAGGACTCGTACCTTTTTCAACTTCATTGTACTTATAATATTTTATTACGTTATTGTTGATATATGTAGTATCACCCTTGTTATCCACACTACCATTAATATATATTATGTGGTCAAATCCCCCGTACAGATCAACGCTATTACCGGTAAATGTTGTTATGTTATTAACAAGGTTAGATATTTTTCCAATTCCAATTATCTTATTATCGTAAACCTTTGCATTAAGATACGCAATCGATCCGACAGATGAAGCATCCGTTACTATCTTATTCTCATAAACTTGCGCATTACCTGACACAAGAGACGCCTTTCCTTCTCTTGTAATGTATATCTCATTGCCTCGTATCTTAAGATTCTCAGTCGATTTTGCTGATGATTCAAACAGAAAGCTTCCCATATTCATGGTACAATCAGCTTCAATAATATTGTTCTCAACAACACAGTTAGTAAGATTTCCAAAAGTCATGAATTTTGAATCTACCTGACTTTTAAAATGATTACCTGCAATTCTTATATTATCAATGTTTTGTGACATTGAATAAGCAACCGTAAAACACATTGTACGATGTCCGCCGGCTGCATTCATGTCAAGCGGCTGATATGTATACATATCATTATTGATGAAATATATATTCTTAAGAAATGATGCATCCCTGTTGGTATTACCGGTAAACATTCCAACCTGCTCATCTCTTGCATTGTCATAAAGTTCACAGTTCATTATCGTGATGTTTTCTTCACCACGGCAGTAAAAATCGAGCACTCCGATGTTGGCTCCTCTGTACGTTGCACACATCAGATCAAGTCGGCACGAATCAACCGTCATGTCCTTATTGCCGGCATAGAAAGTAAGATTCGTATACTGCTTGTCCATATAAAAATCTTTTGAAAATGCTTCTTGCGGAACATTAAGATTAACATGATACATGTAGCAGTTAGATGAATCAACAAACACAAACTGTCTGTAATAATTGCTCTTATCTACTTCTCTTGCTTCAACTTTAAAATCTCCAAGATACAGGTTCTTTGAACCTGTACCGGACATAAAAAATTCCCACCAGACACTGTAATCATTATCCGTAAAGATTACAGATGAATCGCCGTCTCCGACGATATTGATATCGTGCACCCCGAACTGCACTTCAGCGGTACTCTTATATTCTCCTGTAGGAATATATGCTATTGCTCTGAAAATATCATCCGATTCCGTTGCAAGCGAAGCGACACCAAACATATGATTAAGATATGCGTGATCAGGTGTCTTACCATCACCGTGAGCACCTACCTGCTTAGCATTTACAATCGCCCACTTCTTACCGTTAATAACCTTTGTATCAGGAATAAGGGTAGCGTAAAGGTTATTACCGATATCAATACTTCCGGGCTGTGATTTTTCACTTATCTTGTATACACCCGCACCGCCGTCTCCGGCTTTATAAAATCCGGATGTCTTAACAACTGCTCCGTCTTTAACTCTCGGATCATCTCCAGAGTACATGACCTGCGCCGTTATAAGATTTGCATCCACCTTACCTGTATACGTACCGGCAAAATCAAACTTTTTCAGAAAGGAATAATCAGTGTCCTTATACACCCCCATATCAGACACAGGCACGCCTTCCTTTTTAACATCAACTTTCTTGTAATCCGCATGCGTATTAAGGCAAAATGTCAGCACAAAAACAAGCATGCAAAACGTAAATAATACTTTTTTTTGCATAATCTTCCTCCATATATTTCTTTCCCAATTAAGATTATAATGTCATAGTCATTTTACCATGTCAGAGGGCGAAAATACACGATTTTTCGAGCTTAATTATGCACTAAAATACGCATTGATTTTGTGTAAATATTACCACCCAAGATCCATAAGCCAGGTGTTAAGTCTTCTCTCTTTATCCCCCTGACTTAATGACTTGTCATCCGGTACCACGTACTCCCCTTTTATGTTACCATCCACTATGTACATGACCCTTTTACACATAGCTGCCACCTTAGGATCGTGTGTTACAAGCATGATTGTTGTACCCTCCTCGTTGAGCTTTACCATCGACTGCATAACCTGAGTTGAAGAAGTTCGATTCAATGCTCCTGTTGGTTCATCTGCAAATAAAATCTTAGGATCATTAATCATGCTTCTGCATATACATGCTCTTTGCAGCTGTCCACCCGACACTTCATTAATATCATTTTTTGCACTCTCCACAATATCCATTTTTCGCATAAGTCCATACGCCTTCTCAATCTTTTCAGCTTTTGTCTTACCATCCTTTTTGCATTCAAATGCAGGCAGCGCAATGTTGTCTAGTATTGTGAGATTCTTCATCATATACATCTGCTGGAAGATAAAGCCCATATCGTTAAGTCTTATATCCGCCATCTCTTTTTCGGACATTGCACTAATCTCCTTGTCGTCAAACATTACCGTTCCGCTTGTCGGTTTATCCATGCCGGATACAGCATACAGCAAAGTAGATTTCCCTGAACCGGAAGGTCCCATGATTGCAACCATTTCACCTTCTTTAACAGTAAAGCTTACATTCTTAAGTACATTATTCTGTCTTTTGTCTGTCACATATGTTTTGCATAAATCTTTTACATCTAAAATATTTTTCATAGTCATTCTCCATTCTTATTCTATGTTACGCACATCACTGCTCTTAATTGTTCTGGCATATAACGCTGTTAAAAATACAGCCGCAAAATTGATAAAAAGTATGATTCCAGGATATAAAATCAAAAGTGATAACGGGTTAAAAACATACTCAACATGCTGTGCACCCATCATGTTCCATATAGGGTCACACCACAGTTTTGTCACCGGATAGGTAACTGCTACCGCTAAAATTTCCGCAATCAACGCAACAATCATAAACCTGACTACGTGCCACCTTATAACAAATCCTTTTTTGAATCCTATTGCATAAAGAAGTGCTATCTGGTCCTTCTCATCGGATATAAACGTTCTTTCCATAAGCACCGCAACAAGTATTACAACGATACAGGTTATTATAAGCAAAAGCATTGAAACTGCTCCCATTGTATCTGCAACTCCCATACAATCATTACAGTATTCTTTTGCATCAAATATTCCATCAATATCATAGAACTCTTTTATCTTTTTGATTCTTTTTGCGATTTCTTTTTCATCAGGATTGTCTTTAAAGTTTATCTGATACGCCATCACCGCACTTATATATTCCATATCTGTAGGAGCATTTTCATGAAGTCTTATAACCGAACCTAACTGGTTCATGGTCTGAAAATATCCGACTACAATACAATCCTTTTTTTCGCTTCCAAAATCTATGGATACCGTATCACCTATATTTACTCCAAGCTGATCTGAAATCTGCTTAGTTATTGCAATCTCATTCTCATTTTCAGGCGCACTTCCCTCAATATATTCATATTCGCTCGTCTTAGCATATTTATTCTGTTGGCAGGTTACTGTCAGTGTGGTATCCCCAGCGCTTACCGGATACTTATACCACATCTCCATTCCAACATCCGCTTCCATGCCCAGATTATTAACATCTTCTTCAACTTTATTTATCCTGTCTGCCATATCCTTGTTCATATCTTTTGCAGCAAAATCAATCTTTAAAAGCTTTGTATCATTAATATACACATCTGATCTTTTTCCAAAAGACTCTATCAGGCTGTCGCTGTCCATAGTGTCATAGACCATCACGACTCCAAAGACAAATACCGAACATATAAAAAATATAAGCGTTATTGTTATAAAACGTCTTGGGCTTGACAGTATGTCCCCGACAGACATTGTTACCTCAGTTCCCAGTTTTGAATTTGTAAATGATACTTTGCTCTTCTTTGAAAATCTCTCCCCGGTCTGTCCTTCTCTTATGGCATCTAACGGAGTTGTCTTTTTTATCTTAGCGGTACAAAGATATGCAAATCCGACCGTTACTATCACAACTGTTATAAAACCTGCAATATTAAGTAAGATTCCAAAATCATTTCCAAGCACCATCTTCTTTGAAACCGATGCGATAAGCACATTACCAAAAGGTACTCCTACCACAAATCCAATAAGGCCTCCTGCTATCGACAGCGCCAGATATTTGATTATGTAAAGACTCCTTATCTTGAAATTCTTAATTCCAATCGCCTTCATAACCCCTATTTCCCTAAATTCCTCGTTAATTGTAAATGTTATCGTAAACTTTAATAATACAAACGAAACGATACACAATACAACGCTTAGAACAAGAACTATCATCGCAACCAGCATTTCCATTACATATGCTTTCTTAATAACATTCCTGTCACCGTCAAACATAATGTGCGATGCCATTGAAACCTTAGTCTGAAGTTCTTTGACATTATCGGTATTGATATAGAATATCTTTCCCATATACCCTTTTATCGTCTCATCATTTTTAAAATCCTCAAACTCCTCATCACTTATTATCAATCTTGTATTACCCATCATATCCGATCCAAGCAGCGCATCCTTTATCTCTCCTGCTATGGTAAATGTCCTGTCTATATCATAAAAATCTATATGAATACTATCCCCTATTTCACATCCGTTCTGCTCTAAAAATCCAGCAGTAACATATATCTGTCCCTTTGCTACTTTCTCAATTATCTTATTGTTCTTATCAAAAAGTCTGATACCGTCACTACTGATTTTCTGAAGTATAATCGAGTTGTTTTTAAGCTGTGGCTTATTACCTTCCACATCAATATCATCCTTTGTGATCATACAGTACTCTTCATTACGATACTCTTTCACATACTCGTCATTATCAAGAATTTCAGTCATACCGCCATCACCATTAGAAGTTATGATGACATAATCACCTATTCCCGCCTTATCAAGATAATAATCCGTTCCGTCTATTATCGTTACAACATTGCTTATTCCAGACGACACAAACATTGTCACAAGTATGGTAAACATAAGCAATATTACGTTCATGGTCTTTTTTCTTTTTAAATCTCTTTTTAAAATATCAAGATACATAATACCATTCCTTTCCTGTTTATATGCTTACTATACTTCTTCAATTATTAAATAATCCTTAAATACAAAAAGAAATATAGATTTTTTTCTTCTCTATATTTCTTTTATAGATTATGCCTTTCTAAGCACGACTGTCACATTAAAATAATCACCTGATATTTTTGCAAAGCATTCACCGTCCATCTTGTGCATGAGCTCTTTGCCAATATATAGTCCAAGTCCGCTTCCGCTTATATTGGTACTGTTGCTTCCTCTGTAAAATGAGTCAAAAACATGCACCAGTTCTTCATCTTTTAAGTTACATCCGCTGTTGCTTACCGTAAGAAGTATACATTCTTCTTCCGCCGAAAATGTAATACTGATACTTTCTCCGTCGCCGTATTTAATTGCATTTTCCATTATGTTTTGGACAACCTCAACTATGCGGTCCTTATCTCCTTTTACAAGACAGTTATCTGTTTTACAAACAGTAAATCCGATATGTAAAAGGTCACATTTATCATTGTAATATTTTTTTATCTCATCAACAACATCCAAAAGATATAACTCAGTGTTATCCACCGTAAATACAAAAAGATTGTCCCTAAGAGCCTGTCTTATCTTACCCATGTAATCTTTAATCGCCATAATGTTATTTTCTATTCCGCTTACAGCTTCATTTCTGTCAGCCTCATTTTCATATAGATTTGTCTTAATGGCTTTTGAATATAATTCAATGGCTGACAACGGTGTCTTAATGTCATGTGATATGGAAAGAATTAATGTCTCCTTTTCCTTCAACAGCTCAAGTTCTTTTGCTTTATCTTCCTCAAGCTTTTCCCTAAGTATATCAAGTCCCCAGACAAACTTTCCAAAATACTTGCTCTTTTCCTGTTTGAGCGCAACCGTCAGATTACCCTTTGCAATTTCGGCTGTAAGATCTGTCATCCTGTTAAACGGCGCTAATATTTTTCTGTCAAAGTAAATCATCAATATAATTGTGACAAGCACCATTGCAACCGACATAAAACATACCGTTATTATTATCTTATTATCATCATGGCTCACATAATCAAATCGATACAAGACATCATCAACCTGCTCAACCTTGTAATCATACAAAGTTGCAGCTGTGTCACCCACATTAAATTCGCTTACGGCTACAACCTCTTTGTACTTGCTGCAATCAATGTCGCCTGCATCTTCGCCGTTATGTATCCTGTTTTTTATTCTTGAGATTTCGACCGCATACAGTTTGTCTTTCCGATTATCATTTTCATTAATGATATATATATCCGCACACACTAAAAACAGTATTTCAATTATTATAAATACACATGCTTTTACTCTGAATTTATTCAAATCTGTATCCCACACCCCATTCTGTTAAAATGTGCTTTGGTTTCTTTGGATCCTTTTCAATCTTTTGTCTTAACCACTTAATATGTACCGTTAATGTCTGAAATTCAGATTCGCTGTCATATCCCCATATGGAATTAAAAATGTATTCCTTTTTTAGAGTAACACCTTTATTCTCCATGAAAAGCTTTAAAAGCTCATACTCTTTTATTGTCATCTCGACCTGCTTATCATTGACATAAACAATATTGTTGACTGTACTTATTCTGATCTCATCTGATACGATTTCCTCCATCGCATATTTTCTTTTAAATACTCCCTTAACCTTTGCAATCAGAATATCCACGTCATACGGCTTTTCAATATAATCGTCTGCACCAAGTCCAAGACCTTTTAACATGTCTGTCTTGTCTGTTCTTGCACTGGCTATCATTATATGGGTATTGCTTGTGTCTCGTATCTTTGAACACACCGCAAATCCATCTATGCCCGGAAGGCAGATATCGAGTATCACAAGTCTGGCACCTTCTCTTTCAAAAACATCAAGTGCCTTTTCTCCCGTAGTTGCAATGCACACGTTAAAGCCCTCTTTTTCTAAAAAGCGGGCTAAAAGTGTACCTATCTCTTTGTTGTCTTCTACAATTATTATATCTGCCATTCTTTGTTAAACTCTGTTCTCCTCTATCCATTTAACAGAAAAGTCCACAACATCCCTCTGACTCATAAGCTTTATGACTGCATTGCCGATCATGGCTTCGCTAATTGCATGTTCCTTCTCAAAAGCTTCACCAATGTCTTCAAAGTCTTCGCCGTCAACAAATAATGTGCTGTAGCTTTTCCATACTCTCTTTCCATCTTCCATTATAGCACTATGTTCAATACAGTCATGCTTTCCCGGATACTGCGCCCTTGCATCTGCCAAATGAATTGATGTGTTTTTGTCATATCCAACTCCGATTAAAAGCACTTTTCCATTAAGATCATATAATCTTGAGAGTGGCGAACCATCACCAAAAATATTAGATAAGTCATGATTTTTAGTCAGATAATCCGCATACTTTCCCCATGCACAAACCGATCTTGCAGGATGATCGCTTCTTACACTACCATCCCACTGACGAAACATCTCAGCAACAGCTCCCATTGTGTTGGTCGGAGTAATGTTCTTATCGTATGCCGGCCAGTTATCTCTTATAATCTGCCACTGGCTCTCATCAATCTCCCAATGAACACCTGTCGTCGGATCAAGATTCTTCCATGACTGTGTTGGCATCATTATGGTTCCGTTCTCACCCACAACCTCAATAAGTGCTTCAATCACAGTCTGCGCTCCACCGCACACATATCCCATGCTCTTTAATGATGTGTGAACCATAACAACATCATCTTTTTTTAATCCGACATTTCTAAATGCTTTTACGATATCTTCTTTAATAATTACGTTCATAGTATAACATCCTTTCAACTGTTGATTAACCCGCCAAATTTTTAAAAAATGAAGCAGCCTGTTATTGTTGTTCTTACAGTAATCATACCAGTTTAAACGTTTAAACGCAACAGGTTAATCACATAACCATTTTATTATTTTTTTATTTCCTCATCTTAAAATAATATTAAAAAAACGGACAATGCTTAAAACTCTTAAACATCATCCGTCCTTCTCTCACCAACATATTATATTAAAAAACAATCTTAAAACTTCCTATAGTTTTTTCTGGTGCAATATACACATTTACAAAATCACCTGTTTTCAAATTATGCTCTTCAACTTCAGATTTTTTCAGCGAACAATCACCATATGTAATCTTGTTTAATTGATCGCCACCACCTGAAATAACACTGTTGTTCCAACCAATACATATTCCATTTTTGCATCCTCCAGTTCTTTAATAACATTTTCCCATATAAATATTTAGACTTTTTACATTTCCCATAATGATTATATTACATTATAAAATAATCCAAGTCAACAATAATGAGCCTTAAGCCATTTTGCCACTCCGTCATCGTCATTACTTCCAATCACACCGGTAGCGATTGCTTTTAGTTCATCTA
Organism: uncultured Lachnospiraceae bacterium; assembly: GCA_902766825.1. Classification (GTDB taxonomy): domain Bacteria; phylum Bacillota; class Clostridia; order Lachnospirales; family Lachnospiraceae; genus CACXFB01. The sequence continues at coordinate 3,482 of CACXFB010000088.1, read as the reverse complement.
TCGCATTAGCAACCGCATAGGCCTCATCTGATATTTCAAACATATCAATGTCATTGTGTGCATCACCGAAAGAAATAATCTTATCACAACCAAGATAATCTTTAAGCTGCAAAATTGCATTTGCCTTAGTAGCCTTCTTTGACATAAATTCAAGCCACCTGTTACCGGTATAAAAATCTTTTCCATACACAGCATGAAATGTGTCCTTGTACTTTTCATACAACGGCTCAAGCTTTTCTTTTTCATCAATGCATGTTATATAAAAAATCTTACCGGCTGTAAGCTCGTCATTACTCCTTGCCTCACGCCACCTCTTATCGCCACGTCTTGTCTCCAAAAAAGTATTCGCTCCTTCACTCATTTTCCCCGGAATAAGCGAAAACCTTTCCTCATCATTTATAAATGAATACACAATCGGCGTAATGTTACTTGCAAACAAATCATCCAATAATTCATCAATGCTGTTATCAAAAATATTTTCAATAACTCTCTTGCCACTTGCCGCATCCGTAACAAACACACCGTTATGCAAAACAAGAGGCGTCACTACATTCAGCCCCTTCGTGGCTTTTTTTGCCGTGACCACAGACCTTGCCGTAGCAAACGAAAAACACATGCCTTCATCCATTAACCTGTTGATAACATCACAGGTATACCCGGACACACTCTCATCGGTTCTAAGTAATGTGCCGTCCAAATCCGAAACGTACAATGTTTTCATTATCTCACCATTTCCATCTCTATACACTTCCACTTTTCATTAAATATCTCATAATATATATCTTCTTCCAGCGCAATCTCCTCAAATCCTGCTGCCTTATAACAATAATACGCTTGCGGATTATTCTCAAATACACCAAGTGTAATTTTACTTGCTCCAAGCATTTCAAATGCATATTTTTTAGCAAGCAGCAGCAGCATCTTGCCATACCCTTTACCTCTTATATTATCATCGACAATAACAAATCCAAATCTCATTGTCTCCTTCTTTTCATCCGTATATCTTATTATCATGTGACCCACTATCCTGCCATCAGCCACAAAAGTTAACGGATAGAAATTATCTTCCTGCTCACAATCGCCATTATTTTTGAAATACTTATCATTCATATCATCAGGCGTAAGTCCGAATTTTTCCCACCTGTCCGCGCACCATTTTCTAAAAGAAACCTCATCCTTGCACCATTTAACAATCTCTTTTGCATCACAGCTTTTGTAAGGTCTTAATACTAGTTTTTCTTCATTTTTAAAATCCATCTGTTTGTCACCTCGTAAATATTTTTTTAATCAAACAAACTAAACTGCCTATACTTTTGCGGGAATTCCCCAATATAATTTAAGCAGTCGTCAGGAGTACAAAGAATACCATTATCTTTACAGGTCTTATAAAATATGGACATAAGCTCTTTTGATCTCGGGCTTGGAATCTCATATGCATTCCCATATCTTTTTATATACTCTTTCTTTAATCCCGGAAAATGTTTATCAAGTGCCGCATAATAATATTCTCTGTCACCCTCACGTAACGTAAGTCCCATTCCAAAGCATATTATGCCTTTAACTTTCGCTCTTACACATTCACTTATAATTGCTCTTATATTTTCAGGCGTATCATTAATAAACGGAAGTATCGGAGCAAGCCATACAACCGTTGGAATACCACACTTATTCATCTCCATCAATACTTCAATTCGTCTCTTCGTATTACACACGTTTGGTTCAATAATTTTACAAAGGTTATCATCATAAGTAGTCAGCGTCATCTGCACAACACATTTTGTATTGCGGTTAATCTTCTCAAGCAGGTCAATGTCCCTCATAATTCTGTCCGATTTCGTATGAACTGCCACACCAAAATCATATTTCAAAATAATCTCAAGACATCTCCTTGTTAACTCTAGGTCTTCCTCACAATGCATGTACGGATCCGACATTGAGCCCGTCCCAATCATACACTTATTTCTCTTTGACCTAAGTGCACGCTCTAAAAGCTGTGGAGCATTCTGCTTCACCTCAATATCTTCAAAGAGATGTGTAAACTGATAGCACCTGCTCCTGCTGTCACAATAAATGCAGCCATGCGTGCACCCCCTGTAGATATTCATCCCGTAATATCCGTTCCCCCGCGTCAGTATTCCTTTCGCATCCACAAAATGCATTGTAGCCTCCAAATAATCTGTTTTAAGTATTTACTATTTTATTATAATATGTTTCCTTAAATATTTTATCTTTTAATTCTCCTGCATCAAATATTTTTTTGTTAATCTCTTAATATTATTCATGTTAATAGCAGTAACCGAGGTTTCAAATGAGAGTATAAGATTCTCTCCCGGAAAAATTTTATTTCTTTCATACATTTCTATTTTCTGAACAGCGTTTCTTGCATAATCAGGCTTATCCATCATCCCCTCATGCTCCCAATAGATTTCTTCCCCAGTCCTTGGCGATAAAAAAGTAAAATCAGGATATACAACACCATAATCATTCAGTTTTAATGGACATTCATATTTATATTTAATCCCAATAGAATCAAAATAATCAGCCATTATTTTCTCAGATTTTGATCTGACACGCAATCCATTGTTAGTCAATATAACTGGCAACTCCTCATGAAAACCCTTGCCGGAATATTCATCAGACATCCACACATCCAACTTTTGCTCAAACGTCAGCACGACTGGTTCAATGAGTTTTCTCCTTACAACACACTCCCTCAAATATAATTGGTCAATTTCATCATTCTCATAGTCTTTAAGTATTCTATTAAATTGTTTTATTCTTTTTTCTACACATCTTAAAATTTTTTCATCATAAGTTTTTTGTGCCAGTTTTCTTGCCAACTCTACATTTTTCTTGGATAAATATATTTCTCCGTCTTCACCCCCTCTATTATAGTAGTATTGTACATAACCCTTATTCACTACCACCCTAAGCCGTCCTTGCGGAACATCATTTAGATTTCTTTCAACCTTCTCTCTGATAGCAAGTAATCTTGCTGTTTCATTTTCTAGCATTTCTCTTAATTTAATAATAATTCCCCCTTTTCTCATATGAAAATCAATTCTTTTCATTTCCAGTTGTAATCTACCGCCGTCTTTTACAACTGCTTTTCAATTCTTTTCACTTCCAGTTGTAATCTACCGCCGCCTTTTACAACTGCTTTTCAATTCTTTTCATTTCCAGCTGTAATCTACCGCCGCCTTTTACAACTGCTTTTCAATTCTTTTCATTTCCAGCTGTAATTTACCGCCACCTTTTACAACTGCTTTTCAATTTTTTTCACTTCCAGTTGTAATCTACCGCCACCTTTTACAACTGCTTTTCAATTCTTTTCACTTCCAGTTGTAATCTACCGCCGTCTTTTACAACTGCTTTTCAATTCTTTTCACTTCCAGCTGTAATCTGCCGCCGCCTTTTACAACTGCTTTTCAATTCTTTTCACTTCCAGTTGTAATCTGCCGCCGCCTTTTACAACTGCTTTT
>CACXFB010000087.1 GCA_902766825.1 uncultured Lachnospiraceae bacterium | reverse complement strand
CTTTGCGGTGGTGTATGTGCACTTATGCAGGCTGGTTTCGAGACACTTTGCGAAGCTGGTTATGATCCACGTAACGCATACTTCGAGTGTATCCATGAGATGAAGCTTATCGTAGATCTTATCTATCAGTCAGGATTTGCAGGAATGAGATATTCTATCTCTAACACAGCTGAGTATGGTGATTACATCACAGGACCTAAGATCATCACAGAAGATACTAAGAAGGCAATGAAGAAAGTTCTTTCAGATATCCAGGACGGATCATTTGCTAAGGAATTCCTTCTTGATATGTCAGGTGCAGGTAAGCAGGTACATTTCAAGGCTATGAGAAAGTTAGCTTCTGAGCATCCTTCTGAGAAGATTGGTGAGGAAGTTCGTAAGCTTTACAGCTGGAACAACGAAGATGACAAGCTCATCAACAACTAATCATCAGATTATATTATTTCTGTTATATTATCCCGTCACATTATTGTGGCGGGATTTTTTTGCAGCTTTCTGCATATGACACAAAGCTCATCTGTAATTTAATACTTGAAAATGATTTTGTTTGAGAGTATACTCTATAAGTGTGCGTGCAAATTTAGATTTTGTAATGCAATACATATTAAAACATGTTTACTAAAGGAGGAATTGACATGGTTAAAGCTATAGTAGGTGCCAATTGGGGCGACGAAGGCAAGGGAAAGATTACTGATATGTTAAGCGAGCAGGCTGACATTATCGTTAGATTTCAGGGAGGCGCTAATGCAGGACATACCATAATTAATGATTATGGTAAATTTGCGTTACATCTTTTACCTTCGGGTGTGTTTTATAACCATACTACAAGTGTAATCGGTAATGGTGTGGCACTTAATATTCCTTACCTTTTTAATGAGATAAAAAATTTAACAGATCAGGGTGTGCCTGCACCAAAGATTCTTGTTTCTGACAGAGCACAGATTCTTATGCCATATCATATTCTGTTTGATCAGTATGAGGAAGAAAGACTTGGCGGTAAGTCATTTGGATCTACAAAGTCAGGTATTGCACCTTTCTATTCAGACAAGTATGCAAAGATTGGTTTCCAGGTATCAGAACTCTTTGATGATGAATTACTTAAAGAGAAGATTGAAAGAGTATGTGAACAGAAGAATATTATATTAAAGTACCTTTACAAGAAGCCTGAGATTGATACAAAAGAGCTTTATGATACTCTTATCTCTTACAGAGATATGGTAGCACCTTATGTATGCGATACAGTAACTTTCCTTAACAATGCGCTTAAGGAAGGCAAGAACATACTTCTTGAAGGTCAGTTAGGAGCACTTAAGGATCCTGACTTTGGAATTTATCCAATGGTTACATCTTCATCTACACTTGCTTCTTACGGAGCAATCGGTGCTGGTATTCCTGCACGTGAGATTAAAGATGTTGTAACTGTAGTTAAGGCATATTCAAGTGCAGTCGGAGCAGGTGAGTTTGTCAGCGAGATATTTGGCGAGGAAGCTGATAAGATGAGAAATCACGGTGGTGACGGCGGAGAGTACGGTGCAACTACAGGAAGACCAAGAAGAATGGGATGGTTTGATGCAGTTGCAACAAGATACGGATGTATGATGCAGGGTGCAACACAGGTTGCCCTTACAGTACTTGATGCACTTGGTTATCTTGATGAATTAAAGATTTGTGTAGGATATGAGATAGATGGAGAGGTTACAACTGATTTCCCTGTTACTGCAAAGCTTGCAAAGGCTAAGCCTGTATACGAGACTGTTGCGGGATGGAAGTGCGATATCAGAGGAATTAAGAAATATGAGGATCTTCCTGAGAACTGCAGAAAGTACATCGAGATAATTGAAAAGCAGATTAATGTACCAATTACAATGATATCAAATGGTCCTGCAAGAACAGATATAATTTACAGATAGTTTGAATGCGTCCTATGTATTTAAGATGCGTGGAAGAAGAGGATTGTGATGATTGATTTCGAAGAAGAATTAGCAAAATTTACTCCATGCCTTGAAATTGACGAGGTTGAAGATGCGATATACGATAAAGACCTTACCGATGTTGGAGATATAATGAAAGAGCTTCTTGAAGATATGACAAAGAGTAAGCAGTAAGTTTGTTTATTTGATAAGATGCGAAGTAAGAATATGTCCGTACAGATTGGGAAGGGTAAGATAAAATGGTTCATAATATAAAATGTCCATACTGTGATACATTGCTTACAAAAAAGAAGTATTGTAATGTGTGCGGTGAGGATACTTCATTATTTAAAAAAGCAGTAGTATCTTCATGCGGATACTACAACAGTGGTCTTGCCAAGGCAAAGGTTAGGGATTTATCCGGTGCTGTGGAAGACTTAAAGAAAAGTTTGCAATTATATAAGAATAATATTGATGCAAGAAACCTGTTAGGACTCGTGTATTATGAGATGGGTGATATTGTACAGGCGCTTACCGAATGGGTGCTCAGTAAGAATTTTCAGCCTAAGAAGAATGAACTGGCCGATTTTTATATTAATGATATACAGAGCAATCCAACAAAACTCGAGAATTACAATCAGGCTATTAAGAAGTACAATTCAGCTTTGTTGTCGGCACAGCAGGAGAGCGAGGATCTTGCAATAATACAGCTTAAGAAAGTTGTTGCACTTAATCCTAAGTTTTTAAAAGCAATGCATCTTTTGGCACTTTTATATATTAAAACCAATGAGAGAGAACGTGCTCACAGAATTTTAGTTAAGGCCGCAAAGATAGATATTGCTAATACGACAACTCTTAGATATCTCGCAGAGCTTGGCTATAAGAATGATGGCCCGGATACGGTTGCTGTTTCATATACCAATGACGATAAATCAGCAGGTTCATTTACAACTGGTGATTTGTACGGTGAGAATAAGCCTAATGTTATGGCATTTGTTAATCTGATAATCGGAATAGTTGTCGGACTTGCTGTGGCAGCATTTTTAATAGTTCCTGCTGTTAAAGAAAATGCCGCAAAGAAATATACGTCTGACAGCAGTGAGTATAACGAACTTGTATCACAAAAAAACAGTGAGATTAAGGCACTTGAGACTGATAAAGAATCTTTGGAAGATCAGTTAAAAGACGTGAATACACAGTTAGAGGAATTAAAAGCTCAGGATCAGAATGCAAAGGACACGTCAGAATCATATACAAATATTCTTAATGCAATCAACAGCTATATGGATGAAGACTATGAAAAGACAGCAGCGTATATGAAGAAGGTTGATCTTAGTCTTATAGAAGACAAGACTGTTACAGGTATTTATAACAGCATGAAAGAGAATGTTGTTTCAACTTTGTATGAAAAAGGTCATGACAAATATACCAATGGTGATTATGAAGAAGCACTTACAATATTTAAGAGAATATATGGTATAGACAAGCAGAATCCGGATGCCATGTATTTCTTAGCCCGTTCATTTGATAAGACGGATGACACTGAGATGGCTAAGAAGATGTATCAGTATGTAATAGATACATTCCCGGATGATAAGAGAGCATCTGAAGCTCAGACAAAATTAAGTTCTATTTCATAAGTTATTTTTTAATATCAGTAAACTAAAGAAGATAGCTTACATGAAAGTATGTTGTCTTCTTTTTTTGTTATGGGAGGTTAGTATGAATAATAATATGTATGTTAAAAGCAATGTATTAATAGTTGAGGCAGATGTGGAGATAGATCATCACAGAGCGGAAAGAACGAGGAAAAGTGTTGATTTTATAATGGACAACATGGGGATTGATAAAATAATTTTTGATTTTAGGGAAACTCAGTTTATGGACAGTTCCGGTATAGGGCTGATTATGGGAAGATATGAGAAGGCAAAACTTACAGGGGGGCGTGTTGTTATAGCTAACATGAACAGTTCTGTGGACAGAGTAATAAAAATGTCAGGGCTTGATAATAAAATATGCGTAAGAAACAGTTTAAGTGAAGCTATAGATGAGATGAATGCATATAAGAGTAAAAATGTTTAAGGGGGAAAAGTGATGAATAATCATAAGGCTGAAATAGTTATTAATGCGGTATCGGAAAATGAGGCATTTGCAAGGGTGGTTGCGGCTGCTTTTGTTACAAAGCTCGATCCGACAATTGAGGAGATGGCTGATATTAAAACAGCAGTAAGTGAAGCAGTAACCAATTCCATAATCCATGCATATGACAATAAAGGCGGAATTATTAAAATCGAGCTTGAGATTAAAGATGATGTTTTCTATGTGGATGTAATTGATTATGGCATGGGAATTGAAAATGTTAAAAAAGCCATGGAGCCGATGTTTACTACACTTGATAGCGGGGAGCGTTCCGGAATGGGTTTTGTGTTTATGGAAGCATTTATGGATGAGCTGAATGTGTCTTCTATAGTAGGAGAGGGAACAAGGGTACATATGAAAAAAAGGATAGGAAGTGTGTCAGATACCGCCACGGAGGTAGCCTTGCATGGAACAAAACGATGAGCTTTTAAAACTTGCAAAAGAGGGAGATAAAAAGGCAAGACAAAAGCTTGTTGAGAATAATGTCGGACTTGTGTGGAGTATAGTAAGACGTTTTTTGGATCGTGGATATGATAAGGAGGATTTGTTCCAGATTGGGTGTGTAGGTCTTATAAATGCTGTGGACAGGTTTGATTTATCTTTTAACGTGAAATTTTCCACTTATGCCATTCCTGTAATACAAGGAGAGATAAAAAGGTTTTTAAGAGATGATGGAATGATAAAAGTAAGCAGGCTTGCAAAAACTAATGCGATTAAAATCAGACGTTTTAGTGCATCATTTGAACATATACATATGCGGCAGCCTACAGTAGAGGAAATAACAGCTGCAACCGGACTTGAAATTAATGATATTGCATTAGCACTGGAGGCGGATGTAAGTGTTGAATCTTTATATAAGACCATAGATGGAGATAAAGACAGCAACTTAATGCTTATGGATACAATTAAAGATGGAAAAAATTTGTTTGATGAAGCACTTGATAATATTGCTCTTAAAAAAATAATGTCCGAACTTGATGAAGATGAAAAGAATCTGATACGAATGAGATATTATGATAATATGACACAGTCACAGGTTGCAAAGCTTTACTGTGTAGGTCAGGTAAAAATAAGCAGAATGGAAAACAAAATAATAAAGAAAATGAGATTAATAGCACAAAAGGTATAATAAATATGCTCCAATCGGATAGCTATATTATCTGATTGGAACATTTTTTTTCTTTTAATTTTTTGCAGATGTAAGACAGTTTTCTATGGAATCAAGTAATAGTTTGCCTGTGTAGGTGCTGTCACTTCCAATAACAACATCGTCAGGGGAAGTATCAGCCATCAGTTGTTTTTCGATGCTTTCAAGAGTCGGCAAAAGCAGAGGATATGTATCGTTAATGTCATCTGTCATGTTGGTGAATCTGACAGAATTAATGTGATGTTCATCAAGGGTAATCTCTATACCTAGAATAGTCTTATCAATGGCAACCTCACATGTGTAGACTCCCGGAACATAATTGAGCGCGGATGCTTCTAATGAGCTGTCGTCATTATTATTCATCGTGGCTATGTCTTCCTTTTTATCTTTTATTGCTTTGATTCCCACAACAAGTATCAGAATTATGAAAAGAATTATTCCTGTAAAGATAGCCAGTTCTTTAAGCTGAACAACCAAAATACGTGACTTGCCCATAATAACCTCCAATGAATAAATTAATATCATTGATATAGTATATTTGAGAAAATTGTTTTTTATGACGGGATACAATGATATAATACGAGTTAGTTAACAAATATATTTTTGAGGAGTAGGAGACTATATGGCATTAACATTTATAACAGGAAGAAGCGGTAGCGGTAAATCAACTTTTTTGTACAAAAAGGTTATTGAAATGGCAATAGATAATCCTAATATGCAGTACATGGTAATTGTTCCGGAGCAGTTTACGATGGCTATACAAAAAGAGATAGTTAAGCTTCATCCTGCCCACTGCATTATGAATGTTGATATTATAAGCTTTAACAGGCTTGCTTACAGAGTATTTGATGAGCTGGGAATTAACCTTAAGGTTCCTTTGGCTGATACGGGAAAAAATATGGTTATACGCCGTATTGTCGAACAGAACAAAGAGATGCTTGGCGCATTTGGACGTAACTATAACAAGCAGGGATTTATCAGTGAAATCAAATCATTTATAAGTGAGCTGTACCAGTACGGTGTGACGCCCGAAGACATAAAAACATACATTGACAACAACGGCGATGATAAAAGGATTGTGAATAAGCTGTCGGAGATTCTTATAATATACAAAGAATTTGAGAAGTTTCTTGGGGAAAAGTATATTACGGCAGAAGGAATTGCGGACATGCTTGCAGGTGTTGTGGGTAAGTCAAAAATGGTGGCAGGCAGTGTTATCTGTATGGACGGCTTTACGGGATTTACTCCTTCGCAGATGAAGCTTGTTGAGAGGCTTATCGCTTTGGCAAAAGAGACATATGTGACTTTGACAATAGATGATAATCTTAAGGGGATTAATGAGACATCTTTGTTTTATATGACCTATAAGACGAAGGAAAAACTGACACAGATTGCACATGAGGCAGGGGTTGGCATTAACCCTGATATTGTAATGGATTACAAAAGAAGCAATGAGAATCTTAGATTCCTAGAGAAGAGTCTTTTTAACAGTCAGTCAGGAAGTTATAAGCAGGATGTTAATGATATTGCTATATATTCGATGACAAATACGGCAAGGGAACTTGAGAATGCTGCGCAGGAGATATTAAGACTTACTTCGAATGGATACAAATATAAAGATATAGCCATTGTGTGCGGTGATATGGATGAAGTGGCAGATTATGCCGGTCAGATTTTTGAGAGAAAGAAAATTCCGTGCTTTATAGATTATAAAAAGAAAGTTGCAAATAACAGATTTATAGAGTTTTTAAGAGCCACACTTGCCATATCTTTATCGCAGTATTCTTTCGATGCCATGTTTCGATTTATAAGATGTCCTTTAAGCGGGATTATAAAAGAGGATGCAGACTTACTTGAAAATTATGCTCTTGCGGCTGGAATGGATAAAAAGTACAAATGGGCAAGAACTCTTTCGTCACAGTTTAGAAGAAGCTATGAGGGAAGAATGGAAAAGATTAATGAGATAAAGGACAGGGTCTGGGAGAAGACAAAAGATTTAGACAAGAGATTCCCGGGTAGCAATACCGTCAGTGGTTATATTATCGAGATAAGAAAATTTATTGAAGACAACGATTGTGTCAGAATGCTTGAAGAAATGGCAGCTTCCTTTGAACAAAAAGGAATGTATGGTTATGAAAAAGAATATGAGAAAATATATGAACTGACAGAGCAACTTTTAGAGCAGATGGAAGAACTGTTAGGCGACGTTACTGTTGAACTTGAAGAATTTATTGAAATCTTTGAGGCAGGAGTTGAAGAGCTTAAAGTAGGAGTAATACCTTTGTCACCGGATTATGTTCTTATCGGAGATATAGAAAGAAGCAGGTTAAACAGCATAAAAATTCTTTTTATGATTGGTACCAATGACGGTGTTATTCCAAAGTTAAGTGCAAGCTCCAACGTAATGTCTGAGATAGAGAGACAAAAACTTTTTGAACAGGGCTTTGAGCTTTCACCTACAAGAAGACAGGCAGCTTTCATAGGACAGTTTTATCTGTACAGCAACATAACAAAACCGACTGACAGATTATATATATCTTATTCAAGAATGTCGGACAGGAGTGGCGAATTAAATCCATCATTTATAATAAAACATATAATGCGAATATTTCCAAAGATAAGAATAATATCTAATACAGATATATATATGAACAGCGGACGTGATTATCTCATGTATGGACTGTCTAACAGGAAAGAACAAAAGCTTTCAAGCGAATGGAATGAGATACTAAGTTTCAATCTCGCGAATGCTGACAATACGCAAAGAATTGATATGATGATTGATGCGGCATTTGATGATAAGACGGATTTGCCAATAAAAGAAGCTACGGCAAAGAGCCTTTACGAGAACAGGGTGTACAGTATATCAAGACTTGAAAAGTATTCTTCCTGTGCGTATGCTCATTTTTTAAGATATGGTCTTGGACTTACCAAAAAAGATGAATATGAGCTTATGTTATCGGATATGGGAACAATATTTCATCAGATTATGGAGTTGTATTCAAAGGAAATACGTGACGGTGTCGGATGGGATGATGTAACCCGTGATTATTCTGATGAGATAATGGAACGTCTCGTTAAAAAAACTGCTGCTGAATATGAGGATGGTATATTGTACAGTACAAAACGTAATGAATTCATTGTAAAGCAGATTGACAGAGTGGCAAAAAGAACAGGTTGGTCTTTAATCAATCATCTTAAGGCAGGTAAGTTTACACCGGCAGGATTTGAGGTGAAGTTTAAGCTTCCTCTTAATAACAGTGATGATAATAAGCTTATCGGAGGAGTAATTGACAGAATCGATACTCTTTGTGAAGAGGACAAAACATTAGTTAAAGTTATAGATTACAAATCCGGTAGCAGGCAGTTTGATGTGTCACTTTTTAAAGAAGGAATATCAATGCAGCTTATTGTATATATGGATGCTGCAGTACACGGAGGAGTTGCGGGAATTAAAGGAATAGGCACAAGGGGAGATGAAGGTAAAAACATAGTGCCGGCGGGCGCATTTTATTACCGATTTAAAGACCCGGTTGTAGATTGGAAAAATGAATTTGTAAGCTTTGAAGACAGCATTGAATTTAATGATGAATTTATTGAACCGGATATAAGCAGCCAGCTTAGAATGACAGGCATAGTTAACAGTGACGAAGATATTTGCAGGAAACTTGATGAAGGAAGCGTCATATCCGATAACGGAAAGTTAAAATCGGAGATTATGAACATTAAAAGTCAGGATTCAAAAGTGTCAAAAGATTCGGCGGGTGTGGGAATAATGAGTACGGATCAGATGGAGACTCTGATGGATTACTCAAAGAAAATGATAGAAAAGATTGATGAGAAAATCAGCTGCGGAGATGTAGTCAGAAATCCGTACAAATATGGACAGACGAATGCCTGCACGTATTGTGACTATGCTTCTGTTTGCAGGTACGCTGTGGAAAGTGAAACACCTTTTAGAAATATTCCTACAGTACAGCTTGAGGAATTTTTAAAGGATGTAGAAGAGGTAAGCGAGGATGAAGTGGACAAGCGCTCAACAAAAGGTAATTGATACAAAAAATAAAAATATTCTTGTAAGTGCTGCGGCCGGTTCCGGTAAGACAGCGGTGCTTGTTGAGAGAATTATATCGATAATAACTGACAAGGATAATCCGGTTAATGTGGACCAGATGCTTATATGTACATTTACAAAAGCGGCGGCAGCACAGATGAGAGATAAGATAGAGGCAGCCATAGAAAAGCTCGTTATGCAGAATCCGGACGATGTGCATATTGCAAAACAGGCATGTTACATACGTAATGCTCAGATTACAACCATAGATGGTTTTTGTACATATCTTATCCGTAATTACTATGACACAATAGATCTTAATCCGGGATGTCGGATTGCAGATGATGAAGAGCTTGCGGTTATAATGAAAGAGGCAGCAGGTAATGTTCTTGAAAACTGGTATGAAAGAGCGGATGCATTTCCTGATGATAAGGAGTGTCGTGATTTTCTTGACTGCGTATGCAGTATAAGTCCTAATATATCGGATGATTATATGGAAAAGGCAATGATGCGTATGAGTATTATGGCATCAAGCCATCCGCTGCCGTATGAATGGATTGACGGGATAATTAAGATGCACATACCTGACAGTCTCACACTGTTGGATGAACAGCCTGTTATTCAGGTGATATTTGATTTTTTGGAGTGTGTCATAAAAGATAACATAACTGCGCTAACTATGGCATGTAAGCTTTGTGAAAGCAATGGCGGACCGTTAGCGTATCTGCCGGCTATAGAATCTGATATTGAATTGTATGAACAGTTTTTAGGTGTAAAATCCTATGAGAAAATATATGAGATTTATAAGACGGTCCAGTTTGAAAGATTAAAGACTATACGTAAAAGTGAGGATGTTGATGAGAGTCTTAAAGAGAGCGTCAAAAACATCAGAGCGGGCGCAAAGAAAAGCTTTGAAGCCATAATGAAGAAATACTACATGATGGAGCCAGACAGAATGCTTCTTGTTAATGGCATCACATCCGGAATGCTTGTTGCGATTGCAAGACTTACAAGAGATTATATGGCTGAGTATGACAGGCTAAAAGAAAAGAAAAAACTTTTGGATTTTTCTGATGTGGAGCATCTTGCACTTAAGATTCTGACAGTGGACGGTAACCCTGACAATCCAAGCGAGACGGCACTTACACTTAGCAGATTTTATCATGAAATATTCGTTGATGAGTATCAGGACAGTAACGATGTACAGGAAGCTATTCTCACATCGATAGTTGGCAAGAATAACGGATATCCTCATATGTTCATGGTTGGGGATGTCAAGCAGAGTATATACGGATTTCGAATGGCAAAGCCTGATTTGTTTTTGGAAAAAGCGAGAGCATTTTCTGATGTTGATGAACAGGATGATGAGTCGGACAATGTGAGAATAGATTTAAATCTTAATTTTAGAAGCCGAAGCAAGGTGCTTGATTTGTGCAATTTCATTTTCAGAAAATGCATGACGGACGGCTTTGGAAAAATTGAATACACAAAGAGAGAGGAGTTATATAATGGGGCACAGTATTTTGAGTATGATAACGACGACTGTGAACTGCTTATTTACGACACCGGCGATGAGGATATGGAACTGACTTCCATGGAGGGAGAGCTTCGAATGATCGCCCGCAGAATTAAAGAACTTGTATCGGATGAGAACGGATACATGGTGGCTGACGTTGATGAGGAAGGTAACCAGATACAGCGAAGAGCAACATACTCAGACATTGCCATTTTGTTTAGAGGAGTTAATGCGTGGCTTGAGCAGCTTGGAAGTGTATTTGAGTCGGAAGGAATACCTGTGTATGTTGAAAATACAACCGGATATTTTTACGAACTTGAAGTAAGAGTGATGCTTAATCTTTTAAGAATAATAGGTAATCCCCTTGACGATATTGCGCTTGTAAGCGTGTTAAGATCACCAATAGGAAGGTTTGACAATGAAGAGCTGGGGGCGATAAGAAGTATCGATAAAACCTGCTTTATGTACGAGGCGTTAAAGATGTATGAGCAGGAGGGGCAGCTTGAGCATTTAAAAGAAAAGATTGCGCAGTTTACGGATATGCTTGAGCATTTCAGAGAGTATTCATCGTATATGTCAATTCACGAATTATTACTGAAAGTGTATGACGAGAGTGGATATTATGAATGTGTCCTTGCCATGAGCAACGGTTATAAGAGACGTTCAAATCTCGATATACTTGCGGGGAAGGCGAAAACATTTGAAAATACAGGTTACAGCGGACTGTTTAATTTTGTGCGTATGATGGATTTAACAACAAGTCTTACGGTTGATACAAAGACACCGGCATATAAAGCAGAAGGTAACAGTGTAAGCATTATGACAATCCATAAGAGTAAGGGACTGGAGTTTCCTATTGTGTTTGTTGCGGGAATGGGAAAGAATCTGAACAAAGCTGACTCAAGGGAGACGGTTGTTTTACATCCGGAACTTGGAATAGGACTTGATTATGTTAATTTCGAGCACAGGGTTCGAATTAAAACTTTGCAAAAATCAGTTATAGCCAAAAAGATTGATCTCGATAATACTGATGAAGAGATGAGAGTGCTCTATGTTGCGCTTACCCGTGCCAAGGAAAAACTCATAATGACAGGAAGCTGCAAGCTTAAAAAGGAGCTTGAGAAAAACAGTGTTCTTTCATATGATGAGATGCCGGATACTTTGCCGGTAACAAGAATAATGAATTTAAAATCATATATGGATATCGTTCTAATGTCACTTATGAAGACGGATGAAATAAGACGGATAATGGAGGAAAATGATATTTATATTGATACGGCCGGAGCCGGCGCAGTTAAGTCGCCTGCACAGATTAAGGTGTACAAAGAGGAGGACATAAGAGACAGTATTGAAGAGAATCTTATTGAAGATGATATAGACAGTTATCTTATAAGAAACTTTGATACGAGTGTTGTATATAATGAGGAGGCAAGAAATAAACTTATCAGCCTTGAAAGTATTAAAGCGTATGAGAGCGATAACGATTACAAAACCAAGTTGTCCGTATCGGAACTTAAGCATGCTAAGATGCTTGAGGAAGAAGAGATGGATGAGGTTCCTGTCAGAAGCAAAAAAGAAGATACAGCGCAGGCAGCGGCTAAAAGAGGTACTCTTTATCACAAGTTTTTCGAAGTGCTTCCGTTTGAGGATGCAGGTAAATATATAGATGCATCAAAAGAGGAGTTTAGTGAATTCTTTAACAGTGTTATAGCCGGGTGCAGACAGTTAGCAGACTTCGGTGATGTCATAAAAGAAAAGGACATAAGAACTTTTTTAAAAAGCCCTCTGGCTAAGAGAATGCAAAGGGCCGCAATGGAAGGCACGTTAAAAAGAGAGCAGCCGTTTTTTATGGGAGTAAGAGCTGATGAAGTATATGAGGGTAAGCCTCATGATGAAATGATTCTTATACAGGGAATAATAGATGCTTTCTTTGAAGAAGACGGTAAGATAATTCTTATGGATTACAAGACTGACTCCACATACGGATTAGAAGCGGAGCAGATAGAAGAAATGTTTGAACAAAGATATGCTACCCAGCTTAATCTGTATGCACAGTCAATTGAGAAGGCAGTTGGAAAGAGCGTTGTCGAAAAGCTTATATATTCTGTATCATCAGGAAGGGTAATTAAGCTTAAAGACTAGGCAGTTTTTTGCGTACTTGTGTTATAATCGGTATTGTGGCAAAATATAATAACGAAATAAAAAGTGGAACGAGGAACCGTCCCCTGTTTCAGGAGAAAGGATAAAATATAGAATATGGAACAGATGAATGATTCGTACATGTCATTTGCAACGGTTTATGACGAATTTATGGATAATGTACCTTACGATGAATGGGTAGAATATCTTAGTGGCCTGTTAAAAGAGTATGGTGTAAATGATGGTATAATACTTGATATGGGGTGCGGAACCGGTAGTGTAACAAGAAGACTTGCAAAAAGAGGTTATGATATGATTGGTATCGATAACTCGTCTTCAATGTTACAGGTTGCAATGGAATACAAACAGCAGGCTGTAGAGGAGAATTCTGAAAAGGAAGCTGGAATTCTTTATCTTCTTCAGGACATGAGAGAATTTGAACTGTATGGTACGGTCGATGCGGTTGTAAGCATTTGCGACAGCATGAATTACATAACGGATAAAGATGATTTGTGTCAGGTTTTCAGACTGGTCAACAATTATCTTGAGAAGGACGGATTGTTCATTTTTGATCTTAACACGGAATATAAGTATAAGAATATTCTGGGTGAGAGTACCATTGCGGAAAACCGTGACAGGTGCAGCTTTATCTGGGAAAATTATTATGATGAAAAAGAGCATATTAATGAATATGATTTGACAATCTTTATTAATGAGGATGAAGAAGAGGAAGACATTTTCACAAGATATACGGAGACACACTGTCAGAGAGCGTACAGCCTTGATGAGATAAAAGAACAGTTAAGCGTTGCAGGAATGGTTTTTGTGGCTGCATATGATGCATTTACAAAGTCCCCTGTAAGAGAAGACAGTGAGAGAATATATGTGATTGCAAAGGAAGGATTTCAGGAAGGAAAGAAATACAATGAGTAATATTAATACAGATACAATTAAGAATATAAATATGGATGGAGATTATATCGTTAACGCAACAGCAGCAGACAGTCAGATAAGAGTGTATGCGGCAACAACAAGAAATATGGTTGAGGCTGCAAGAGTGGCACATAACACAAGCCCGGTTGCAACAGCTGCACTTGGAAGACTTATGACTGGTGCCGCAATGATGGGAAGCATGACAAAAGGAGAAAAGGACCTTTTAACTTTGCAGATAAAATGCTCCGGCCCTATCGGCGGACTTACGGTTACGGCAGATTCGCATGCCAATGTAAAGGGATGCGTTGATAATCCTTCGGTAATGCTCCCACCTAATGAAAATAAAAAACTCGACGTGGGAAGAGCACTTGACCTTGGAGTGCTTAGTGTAATTAAGGATCTTGGACTTAAAGAACCGTATGTCGGACAGACTCAGCTTGTTTCGGGAGAGATTGCAGAGGATCTTACTTATTACTTTGCCAATTCCGAGCAGGTGCCTTCTTCGGTTGCACTTGGAGTTCTTATGAACAAGGACAATACGGTAAAATGCGCCGGCGGATTTATCATCCAGCTTATGCCGTTTACGGATGATGAAGTCATTAACAAACTTGAAGAGAAGCTTAAAAACATTAGACCGATAACAGCTATGCTTGACAGTGGAATGACACCTGAGGATATCGTAAATGAAGTGTTAGGTGAGTTTGGTGTTGTATTCCATGAGAAGTATCCGACAGCATTTAAATGTGATTGTAATAAAGAGAAGATAAGCAAGGCAATAATAAGTATCGGAAAGAAAGATATCAAGGAAATGATAGGAGCAGGTGAGGATATAAGTGTGCATTGTCATTTCTGTAATAAGGATTATACTTTCGGTGTGGAAGAATTAAAGGATATGTTAAATAAGGCAAAATAAAATAATGATATGGAGATTATAAAATGGATGTTAAAGGCTATACATTAATTGAAGAAGTTGAACTTAATGATATTAACAGTAAAGGGTATGTTTTCAGACATGATAAGACAAAGGCAAGAGTGGCGGTTGTGTCTAATGACGATAACAATAAAGTATTTACGATAGGATTTCGTACACCGCCAAAGGACTCTACGGGAGCAGCTCATATTGTTGAGCACACGGTTCTTTGCGGTTCGAGAAAGTTTAAGGCAAAGGATCCTTTTATCGAACTTACAAAAGGATCTCTTAATACATTTTTAAATGCCATGACGTATCCTGATAAGACAGTATATCCGGTGGCAAGCTGTAATGATAAGGATTTTGATAATCTTTGCGATGTATATTTAGACAGTGTTTTTTATCCTAATATCTATAATGAGAAAAAGATTTTCATGCAGGAAGGATGGCACTATGAGTTAGACAGTCCTGATGAAGAGATAACATACAAGGGAGTTGTGTACAACGAGATGAGAGGTGCATTTTCATCTCCTGAGCAGGTGCTTTACAGATCTTTGGCAGAGGCGCTTTATCCTGATACGACATATGCAACAGAGTCAGGTGGAGATCCTAAGTTTATACCGGATCTGACATATGAGCAGTTCCTTGATTTCCACAGGGCATATTATCATCCGTCTAACAGCTACATTTATCTGTACGGAGATATGGATTTTGTCAAGAAACTTGAATGGATGGATGAGGAGTATCTTGGTAATTTTGATTACAGACCTGTTGATTCGCAAATTACATTGCAAAAGCCTTTTGATAAAGTAGCCGAATATAATAAAAAATACTGTGTGTCTGCCGAGGAAGAAGAGTCTGATAAGACATTTTTGGCATATACAGCATCTGTCGGAGAAAGCACAGATTATGAGCTTTGCCTTGCATTTGAACTTTTAAGTTATGTGCTTACGGATGCACCTGGAGCACCGCTTAAGCAGTTGCTTTTGGATAAGGGATTCGGAAGAGACATATCATCTGATTTCGAGTCTGAGATAAGACAGCCTTATTTCACTATCATAGCAAGAGATGCAAATGAAGCAGATAAAGATGAGTTTGTTAAGACTATAAAAGAAGAACTTTCGCGCCTTGTTAAAGAGGGACTTGACCGTGAGGTTATGGCAGCAGCACTTCTTAAGATGGAATTTAAGTACAGAGAAGCAGACTATGACAATTATCCTAAGGGATTAATATACGGTCTTGATATGTTTGCTAACTGGCTTTACGATGATTCGGATGTTTTTGCATCAATGCAGTTAAACAAAGTGTATGCAAGTCTCAGGGAGAAGATTGATACAGGTTATTACGAAGAGCTTGTGAAAAAATATATTATCGATAACACGCATGCATCGGTTGTTGTCGTAAGTCCTGATAAGACACTTGGCACAAAGATTGATGAGGATGTTAAAAACAAGCTTAAAGAATATAAGGATTCTCTTACAAAAGAGCAGATTGATGAGATAGTAAAGAGCACTAAAGAGTTAAAGGAATATCAGCAGACACAGTCAACTAAGGAACAGCTTGCAACAATTCCACAGCTAAAAAGACAGGACATAACAAGACAGCCTGTAAAGATTTCAAATACAATACTTAAGGCAGGAAATACACCTGTAATCTGGCATGATATTTTCACTAACGGAATAGTGTATGCAGAGTATTATTTTGATTTGAAAAATGTACCTTTGGAGTTTGTAAGATATTTAGGACTTTATACAACTTCGCTTGGATATTTTGATACTAAGTATCACAGCTACTCAAAGCTTGCAATACTGGGTAATCTCTATACCGGCGGTGTAAGTTTTGACAGTCTGTCACTTAATAAGTCTTCAGTAGCGGATGATGCTGATTACAAGTTAAGAGTAAGCGTAAGATTTATGGAAAACTGTGTAGATGATGCACTTAATCTTATAAAGGAGATCTTGTGTGATACATTGTTTAATGATGATAAGCATTTGCGAGAGGTAATAAGAGAATCGAGAACAAGAATGTTTAGCAGATTAAGTTCCGCATCACACACGGCAGCAGTTAAAAGATGCGATTCTTATTACAGCAGGAATGCAATGTTCCTTGAGCTTACATCAGGAATTTCATATTATGAATTTCTTGTCGATGCTGATGAACATTTTGATGAGAGAAAAGAAAATATTAAAGCTGTATTTAACGCAATTGGTGATATAATATTTAACGGGGACAATGCTATTGTAAATCTTACCTGCGACAGCAAAGCAAAAGATATGATGCTTGAAAAGTCAGGTGAACTTTTAAATACTTTAAAAGGAAGCATGGACAAGGCAAAATACAGTGAGCTTACAGCTTGTGTGGCAACTCCTTACGTTAAGGATAATGAGTATGTAATTGAGAAAAAAAATGAGGGAATAAAGTTTGCGGGACAGGTTCAGTATGTAGCAAGAACAGGTAATTTTAGTGGCAAAGAAGGATATAAGTTTACCGGAGCTTTAAGCGTTTTAAAGACAGTGCTTGGTTACGGTTATCTCTGGAATCAGATAAGAGAGCTTGGAGGAGCTTACGGATGTATGGTGAATTTCTCTAAGAACGGCGGAACATACATGGTTTCTTACAGGGATCCTAATCTTAAGAGAACTAATGACGTGTACAATGCACTTCCTGATTTCATAGAGGGCTTTGATGTCGATGAAGATGAAATGACCAAATATGTAGTTGGAACCATCGGAAGACTTGATACACCAATGACGCCTAACATGAAGGGAAAAAGAGATTTCTGTCTTTACTATTCAGGCACTTCATTTGAAGAACTTCAGAAAAACAGAGAAGAAGTTATCGATGTTACAGTACAGGATATAAGAGCACTGGCACCGTTAATTAAAAATGTGCTTGATATGGGTAACATTTGTGTTGTGGGAAATGAAAATAAAATCGAAGAAGATTCGGATTTATTTGATAATATAAAGACTATATCGTAAGATGTTAATTGAAAAACGGAGGAACAATGGATAACAAAAAATCAGGTTTTGCCGGAATTATAGGAAGACCGAATGTCGGAAAGTCAACTTTGATGAATCTGATTATCGGTCAGAAGATTGCAATTACTTCAGGTAAGCCACAGACAACACGTAACAAAATACAGACTGTATATACCTGTGAACAGGGGCAGATTGTATTTGTGGATACTCCCGGTGTTCACAAGGCAAAGAATAAGCTTGGCAAGTACATGGTTAATACAATTAACAGCGCAATAAAAGACGTTGACGTACTTTTGTGGCTGGTGGAACCTTCAACATTTATCGGTGCTGGTGACAAAAGTATTGCCGAGACTATTAACAAATTAAATATTCCTGTTATACTTGTTATCAATAAGATTGACACAATAAAGAAAGAAGAACTTTTTAAGGTGATAGAGGCTTATAACAGTCTGTGTCATTTTGATGAGATTGTGCCGGTCAGTGCCCTTAAGGGAGATAACAAGGATGATTTGATTAACACGATATTTAAGTATCTTACTTACGGACCGATGTATTATGATGAAGATACGGTTACGGACCAGCCGGTAAGACAGATTGCGGCAGAGCTTATAAGAGAGAAGACACTTCGCCTTCTTGAAGATGAGATACCGCATGGTATCGCTGTTGTTATTGAGAAAATGAAGACAAGAAGTGACGGAAGTATATGTGATATTGATGCTTCCATTGTATGTGAGAGGGAATCACATAAAGGAATTATAATTGGCAAAAGCGGAAGCATGCTTAAAAAAATCGGTACCTATGCCAGACAGGATATTGAAGATATGATTGAGACGAAGGTCAATCTCAAACTGTTTGTTAAAGTAAGAAAAGACTGGAGAGACAGTGATACTCTTGTCAGAAATTACGGATACAAAGATGAATAGATATTAAATGTCCGGCTGTTTGTAAGAAAGGGACTGTGGTAAAGAATGAGTTTTCAGACGGAACTTACAGGGATTGTGCTTAGTGCATCACCTGTTGATGATTACAATTACAGAATGGTTGTCCTGACAAAAGAAAGAGGAAAGATAACCGTATTTGCAAAAGGTGCAAGAAAACCTACGTCATCATTTCTTGCCTGCAGTCAGCCGTTTGCTTACGGTAAGTTTAATCTGTATCAGGGCAGGGAAGCATATAATCTTAACGGTGCCGTTATTGAAGAATATTTTGCAAAGTTAAGAGACGATATTGAACTTGTGTACACGGGAATGTATTTTTGCGAACTTGCAATGTATTACACGGTAGAGAACCAGAAAGCACATCAGGAAGTCGACCTTCTCTATAACACACTTAAAGCGATGACACAAGGCAGAATGGACCTTGCTCTTATAAGGAGTATATATGAGCTGAAAATGGCATCCATCTGCGGGGAGGCACCTCTTCCAGGTGAGTGTGTTGTATGTCATGGCAAAGAGGAAATCGCAGGAATGTCATTTATAAGAGGCGGCTGTGTGTGCAGGGAACATAAAGTGCTTGCAAAAGACTTTATGGCGATGGTTCCGGCAGCAATATATGCGGTGTATTATGTAATGGTTAACGCACCAGAGAAAATTTATTCTTTCAGACTTGATGAGCAGGGAACGGCAGATTTTATTAATTATGTGACCTGTTATATGAAAAGATTTGTAGGAAGACGCTTTACATCACTTGAATTTTTGAGTATGATGTGCGTATGATATTTATCAGGGGCAGAATGCTTGATAAAAAATATAAAGGAGAAAGAAATGGAAAAGACATTAGAAAAAATAGTTGCATTAGCTAAATCAAGAGGTTTTGTATATCCGGGTTCAGAGATATACGGTGGACTTGCCAACACATGGGATTACGGTAATCTTGGAGTTGAGCTTAAGAATAATGTTAAGAAGGCATGGTGGAAGAAATTCATCATGGAAAATAAATATAATGTAGGTGTTGACTGTGCTATACTTATGAACCCTCAGACATGGGTTGCATCAGGCCATCTTGGTGGATTTGCAGATCCTCTTATGGATTGTAGAGAATGTCACGAAAGATTCAGAGCAGACAAGATTATTGAAGATTTTGCAGCACAGAAGGAAATCGAGCTTGAAGGTTCTGTTGATGGATGGACACAGCAGCAGATGAAGGATTTTGTTGAAGATAACAATATTCCATGTCCTACATGTGGTAAGCATAATTTTACTGATATTCGTCAGTTCAACCTTATGTTTAAGACATTCCAGGGTGTTACAGAAGATGCTAAGAACACAGTATATCTTCGTCCTGAGACAGCACAGGGTATTTTCGTTAACTTCAAGAACGTTCAGAGAACATCAAGAAAGAAGATGCCATTTGGTATAGGTCAGATTGGTAAGTCTTTTAGAAATGAGATTACACCTGGTAACTTTACTTTCAGAACAAGAGAGTTTGAGCAGATGGAGCTTGAGTTCTTCTGTGAGCCTGGAACAGACCTTGAGTGGTTTGAATACTGGAGAGCATTCTGCCGTGACTGGCTTCTTTCACTTGGTATCAAGGAAGATGAGATGAGACTTCGTGATCATTCACCTGAGGAGCTTTGCTTCTACTCAAAGGGAACAACAGATATCGAGTTCTTATTCCCATTCGGATGGGGAGAACTTTGGGGAATAGCTGATAGAACAGACTATGACCTTACACAGCATCAGAATACATCAGGTGAGGATATGACTTACTTTGATGATGAGAAGAAAGAGCGTTATGTACCATATGTTATTGAGCCATCACTTGGTGCTGACCGTGTAACTCTTGCATTCCTATGTGCAGCATATGATGAGGAAAACATCGGAACGCAGGAGAAGCCTGATGTAAGAACAGTACTTCATTTCCATCCTGCTCTTGCACCTGTTAAGATTGGTGTATTCCCACTTTCTAAGAAGTTAAATGAAGGTGCTGAGAAAGTATTCGATGAGCTTTCTAAGATTTATAACTGTGAATTTGATGACAGAGGAGCAATTGGTAAGAGATACAGAAGACAGGATGAGATCGGTACACCATTCTGTATCACATATGACTTTGAGTCGGAAGAAGATCAGGCTGTAACTGTACGTGACAGAGATACAATGCAGCAGGAGAGAGTTAAGATTGCAGATCTTAAAGCATATTTTGCAGATAAGTTTGAATTCTAATCAGGAACAATTCCATGAATAACATGACAGACTTAGAGAAATATTATAATAAGTTTAACGAGGAGAAACGCCTGACCTCAAGACAAGGTCAGGTGGAGTTCCTTACTTCAATGCGATACATTCACGAGTGCATTAACAAAGTACTTGATGGCAGTAAAACATGCAGTGATAATGGCAGTATCAAAATACTTGATGTCGGAGCTGGTACCGGTCGTTACAGCGTAGCTCTTTGTGATGAAGGATATGATGTTAGTGCAGTCGAGCTTGTAGCATATAATCTTGGAATTTTAAAATCAAAGAATTCCGGCGTTAAGGCATACAAGGGTAATGCATTAAATCTTAAAAGGTTTGAAGACGATTCATTTGATATTACTCTTGTTTTTGGACCAATGTATCATCTTCATGACTATGAGGATAAATGCAAGGCGCTTAAGGAAGCATATCGTGTGACAAAAAGCGGTGGTTACATTCTTGTTGCTTACTGTATGAATGAATACAGTGTACTTACATATGCATTTAAGGAAAAGCATATAAAAGAAAGCATTAACGGCAAAATGCTTGATGAGAACTTTAAGGTTAAAGCCGGCGGTAATGAACTTTATGATGTAATGCGGACAGAAGATATAGACCGCGTTAATGATATGGTTCGTGCCAATGGTTGCGGTATAGCAAGATATAAAATTATTGCGGCGGACGGTGCGGCAACTTATATGCGCCAGATGCTTAGAAGTCTTGATGATGATGAATTTGAAATGTTTTTAAAATATCATTATGCAACATGTGAAAGGCTAGATCTTATAGGTGCAAGCTGGCATACGGTTGATATATTAAAAGTGAATAAATAATAATAAAAATGCAGACACTATCCTGTAAAAGGATGGTGTTTTTTTATGAGAAAAAAATTACTTATTATGTTACTGATTATATTTACCGTTGCTGTGTGTATAGTGGAGATTAAAACTGAATTCAGGGACAAGTTTGAACCCAAAATCAGTGTGAGCAGTGATTATGCAGGGGTACTTATCTGATGGAGAAAAATACTGTATATATCAAGATTGAACAGAATAATATTGTACGCAATAAAAAAGTATTTCTTGAAGACATTGCGGGTATATACTGCAGTGATGTAGGTATCAAAAAAAAGCTTGGTAAGATAGTGGTTCTGAATGTTGATGATGATAAAGATAACAAGTATGTCTTTTCAACTATGAAAATAATAGAGATGATTCATAACACGGTTAAAGACATAGTTGTTGATAATGTTGGAGAACCTGATTTTATTATCAGTTACGAGACGCCAAAGCAAAAGTCTGTTGTCATTAATGTAGTAAAAGTTATTCTTGTTTCTTTGATTGTGTTTTTTGGCGGCGCATTTACCATAATAACGTTTAATCAGGATGTCAGTGTGGCCAAGGTTTTTGAGCTTATATACAAGCTTTTCAGAGCGCAGTCTTTACAGAAATATATGCTTATGGAGATTACCTACAGCATTGGGCTGTTTGTCGGTATAGTTGTGTTTTTTAATCATTTCTCAAAAAAGAAGACAAGTGTTGATCCGACACCTCTTCAGATAGAGTTAAAGACATATGAGAAAGATATGAATACAACAATTATTGATAATCAGTCAAGAGAGGGCAATACCTATGATGTATAAAACTATAGTTTATTTCGTGAAATGGCTGCTTGTATGTATTGCTGGTTTTTCGGCAGGCTGTCTTGTAGCATCAGGTATATTTGCGTTTATTACCATGATTGGTATTATTCCCAGACTTACGGTTAAAACAAAGACTGGAGACAGTTCGCTATGGTATGAGCGAGGTGTTATATGGGGAGGTACACTTGGAAATGTTGTGTATCTTTTTGATCTTGGAATTAATCTTGATCCGATTGGCGGAACATTTTGTGCAGTTGCTTTTGGGATGGGAGCAGGAATTTTTGTGGGTTGTCTTGCGGTGGCACTTGCAGAGGTAATTAAGTCTTTTCCCATATTTACTACGAGAATTAATCTAAGATGGGGAATGCCGATTGTGGCATTAATGCTGGCTATAGGAAAAATGCTAGGCAGTATGTATGGACTGTTCAAATTAAGGTAAGGAGGACAATATGAGTAATATTAAAGATGTGGTTTTAGAAAAGGATAACAGGGTCCGCAATGAAAAATACGAAGAGTACGTAGATAGAATAACGCCTAAACACAGGTTGTGGGTTAATGTGTTGTGGGCATTTTTCTGGGGTGGAACAATATGTCTTGCAGGGCAGGGTATAATGTCAGGATATATGAAGCTTGGTGCTAATAAGAAGGATGCAAATCTCTATCTTATACTTACGTTTGTTGCAATAAGTGTGATATTAACAGGCCTTGGTATTTATTCAAAGTTTGTGAAATATGCAGGAGCAGGAGCAATTGTTCCGATTACCGGATTTGCCAACTCTGTAGCATCATCGGCTATTGAATATAAAAAAGAAGGACAGGTCTTTGGCATAGGATGCAAAATATTTGTCATAGCCGGGCCTGTCATTCTGTATGGTATATTTTCAAGCTGGATATTAGGCTTTATATACTGGTTATCAGATTTCATCAATCTGTGATGGCATATCAAGACTGTCTTTTTCGTAGTCAAGAATAGTAGCCAGATAATTCTTTTTGCCAAGAGCTTCTTCAATCTCATCGAGAATCTCATGTGATTCAGCGCTTACGGTATGAAAATGATATCCGCTTGTGATGTTTGACAAAAGAGAAGATTTGCTAGAGTCAAGATCGGATATAAAGCGGTTGATATCACGACGTGATTTGATGTTAAGCGGAGCCGTGACTTTTCCGTAGGTTCTGTGGTTGACGATAACATTAAGTACGCATCCGCCAAGATCTATTATTGTCTCAAGTTCATCAGCAACCTGCTCATCTGTGTGATACACTTTGAAGATTCTTGTTGGTGTATCGGACTGTGTACTGTCTGAATATATATATCCTCTGGCAGTGCTGACAATAGGATATCCCTGAGTCTTTAAAAGAGCTATATCGGATACAACTATCTGTCTGCTGACTCCTGTAAGTGTTCCAAGTTTTGAACCGCTTACAGGGGAAGGGGATTCCTTAATCAGCTTTAATAATTCTTTGCGTCGTAATATTCCTTTTGATTCAGTTAAAGATTCTGATGAAGTGTTCATGTCATTCATATTAAACCTCCATGCTGCAAATTGTGTCTTATTCAATCACTGTAAGATGCTTAAGACTGATGTCAAGAATTGGAGCTGAGTGAGTCAGTGCACCACTGGATACAAAATCAACCCCAAGACTTGTTATTGTCTTAATATTTTCTTTTGTAATATTTCCTGAACATTCTGTAAGTGCTTTGCCGTCGATAATCTCAATAGCTTTTGCCATTGTGGCAGGATCCATATTGTCAAGCATAATGATGTCAGCACCGGCATCAACGGCCTCCTTTACCATGTCAAGATTCTCTGTCTCGACTTCAATCTTACATACAAATGAAGCATAATCTCTTGCAGCCTTTACTGCTTTTGTTATTCCGCCTGCAGCATCGATATGGTTATCTTTTAACATAACTGCATCGGAAAGATTGTATCTGTGATTGTTACCGCCACCGGCTTTTACTGCGTATTTTTCAAATATTCTCATGCAAGGAGTTGTCTTTCTTGTATCAAGAAGTTTAGTCTTAGTACCTTCTAACATGCTAACAATATTAGAGGTATATGTTGCGATACCACTCATTCTCTGAAGATAATTAAGAGCGGTTCTCTCACCTGAAAGAAGAACTCTTACATCACCTGTTATTGTTGCAAGAAGCTCACCGTTACTTACTTTGTCACCGTCTTTAACAGGACAGCCGTCTTTTAATGCAAATTCAACAACCGTATTTTCATCAAGAATTTTAAATACACGTTCAAAAACTTTAAGACCGGCAATTACACCGTCCTGTTTTGCGATAAGATTAACCGTGCCTTTCTTGTATTCAGGCATTACGGCATTGGTGGAAATGTCTTCGCTGTTGATGTCTTCCTCAAGTGCCATTTTTATGTATTTATCAGCTATAAGCTGCATTGTTATAGGATTCATTTTATTACTTCCTTTCTGAGTTGATCTTTGTTGCGGCTCTTCTTGCAAATACAAGGCTTTCAAGAAGAGAGTTGCTTGCAAGTCTGTTGTGTCCGTGCACACCGTTGCAGCTTGTCTCGCCGACTGCATACAGATGATGCATGGTTGTCATTGAGTCACTGTCTACATGTATACCACCCATAAAATAATGTTGTGCAGGAACAATAGGGATAGGTTTCTTGCATATGTCATATCCTTGCTCAAGACAATACTGGAATATATGAGGAAAATGATTAATTATTGTGTCATACGGAACATTTTCAAAAGAAAGATATTCATATGAAACTTTTTCTTTTTTCATTTCCTCGTGTATAGCATTGGTTACAACATCTCTTGGAAGAAGTTCATCTACAAAACGTTCTCCTTTGTGATTGAGAATGATTGCACCTTCACCTCTTGCAGACTCTGAAATTAAGAAGCTCCGTCCAGGTTTGTCAGTGTAAAAACATGTAGGATGAATCTGG
>CACXFB010000086.1 GCA_902766825.1 uncultured Lachnospiraceae bacterium | reverse complement strand
GAGGTATTTGTCTATGCTTACACTAACCGATCTTATCACAGTCGTTTGTTGCTGTGTTACTTTTTATGAGCTTGGTTACGTGCATGGACAGCACGATTCCAAGACAAGAAAATAACCGCCTAGTCCTGAAACTAAGCGGTTAAAAAACCAATCATATCAGGCGAACCGTCATCGGTAGCACCTTTTAAAATTATAATATCATAGATTATATTATATGTCAAAACACAAAGATGCTTTGACATATATTTTATAAACCTAATAAATTTCTTTTAATCTTTTCAAATTCATCTTGCGCTATTACCACTGAATCCAACAATTCCTTATACTTCTTTAATTCATCCGCCGATGATTGTACAACTTCATTCTGTTGGTGAGTCAATGGGGACGGTTCTTAGTGACTCACCAAAACTCCCCGAGCAACTTGTTCATCCTGCTCCTGTCAACGACCTCATGTGGGTACCATTCTCTTGGGAACAATTCTCTGTAACTGTTCCCGATAAAGCGCTCATCAAGCAACAAAATAGCGCCCTTATCGTCCTTGGTTCGTATTACCCTTCCGGCACTTTGCATAACTTTATTCATTCCATCATACAGGTAGGCAAACTCAAATCCCTTGTTACAATCGTCATCGTAATACCCCCTGAAAAGTTCTCTTTCATTACAGACCATCGGCAGTCCGGTACCTACAATAACTGCACCTATCAGCCTGTCACCCACAAGATCTATACCCTCTGAAAATATTCCTCCCATAACACAAAAACCTATATGACTTTGGGTTGCATTTTCCGAAAATGCTTCCAAAAAATCTTCCCTGTCCTCTTCGGTCATATCAGTTGTCTGACACACTATCGAATTACTTAAGTGCGGTGCCATATCACATATAAGTGAATAAATCTCATCCATCATTTTATAAGACGGGAAAAACACCATGTAGTTGCCACGTCTTGCACCGGTAAAATCATTAATATAGCCAACTATTTTTTCATATTCACCTTTTGTTCTGCGCGTATATTTTGTACTCACGTCCCTTGCAATCATTATCAGTCTTTTGTCTGTTTCAAAAGGTGATGGAATATACACGGCATAGTCATCATCCTTACTGGCAAGCTGGCTTCGATAATAATTTACCGGTATAAGGGTCGCTGAAAAAAATACACTGCATTTTCCCTTACACAAATATTCACTCAATCTAACCGACGGATTCATGCACAAAAGATTAAGATAAAAATCTCCCTTTTCATCAATCTCATCATATACTATATAATTCTCATCAAGATAATCGTACGCATTCATGAACTTTCGTATATCAAAGAAAAGCTGCGTCACTTTTTCATCAATATCAGCCGATGCTTTTTCTTTAAAATACCTGTCATACTCACTCATTACCCTAAGCAGATGAATATATAATGTATTAAGGCGGGAAATTTCCATTACTTCAAGCCCGTCGCATTCTCTTTTCATACTAAGCAATTCTTTGTTTGCTTTATTAAGCGCATCCGCAAGCTTTGGCCTCACATTCATTACCATCTTTTTAACCGTCAGAAAATCTTCTTTAACAAGGACAGCCGAATACATTCTCCTTGCTCTGTCCACAAGGTTATGAGCCTCATCCACTAAAAAGACATAATCATTCTTTTTATCATTTACAAAAAATCTTCGAAGATATACGTCAGGATCAAATACATAGTTATAATCCCCTATTATCGCATCTGTCCACAGGGCCGCATCAAGCCCCATTTCAAATGGACATACGTTATGCTTAGCAGCGTACTCAAGAACTTTATCTCTACTGATATCATCCTCATGGGTAATAAGGTCAAACACCGCATCATTTACACGGTCAAAATGTCCCTTGGCTCTTTCACAGCTTCTCGGATTGCATTCCGGTTTATCAAGAATACACACCTTATCCTTTGCGGTAAGAACAATTGTCTTCATCGTAAGCCCATGTTCCTTTAACAAAGTAAATGCGTTAAGCGCCGCAGTCCTCGTAATAGTCTTTGCGGTAAGATAAAATATTTTCTCTATTCTTCCTTCACCCATTGCCTTAACGCTTGGATACACAGTAGACAATGTCTTTCCAATCCCGGTCGGTGCCTCAATATATATCTTTTTCTCGCGCACAATTGATGTATATACCGACGCAATCATGTCCTTTTGCCCGGTTCTGTATTCAAAAGGAAATGTGGTAGCTTCTATCGCCTTATCACGAACCTCTTTATGATCTATGGAAAACTTTGCCCACTTAGCATACTCATTAAGCAGCTCTTCATACCATGTTTTAAGTTCATCTATATCATAAATTTCGGTAAAGTATTTTGTCTTTTCTGTTTCAAGATTACAATATGTAATTCTCACCTTTATCTGCTCAAGACCGTTATCACAGGCAAAAAAATAAGCATAACATTTTGCCTGTCCCAAATGCTCAGTAACAGGTTCCCTAATATCATCCACATCCCTCATAACTCCCTTAATCTCATCTATAATGTACAGCGAACGATCCTCAACCTCACCGTCAATTTCAATATATGATTTAAGCGCCGACTGACTTTCGTCCGGTTTGATTATTCCATCAGCTCTTCCGTCAACACATATCTCAAAATCCATACCGTCACGGCTAAGTGTAAATGTGTGACTTAGAGGATATTCACTTGAATAATTTATCCCCATGCTCTTTTGAATTTTCTTATGAAGTTTTGTTCCCATACGCATAAGCTCAGCATCACTTGCACCACTACCTGTATTGTCGATGTCTCCGCTTCTTAAAATAAATTCAACCAGGTTTCTTACTGATATTTTTATCACACACTTCACCTCCGTTTCTTGGATTATTTTCTTTTATAGCATTATATCCATATTTGGTATTATTTTCATTATTTACTTCCAAATTTTTAACTTCCTAATTGTTATTGATATTTTCCCCTCAGTCATATACAATTTAATCTAACATAACTTTGATAATTTTTCATTAACAAAGTTGATCAAAGTTAATAATACATGAAAGGACTGCCTGACAACAGGCATTTGGTAAAAAACGATGAGTAACATGAACGAAAACGAGATGGATGATTTCTTTGACCAGACAATCACACTTACACTTGATAACGACGATGAAGTAGAATGTGCTGTAGTAGCTATCTTCCCTGTAGATAATAAACAGTACATGGCACTTATGCCACTTCAGGAAGTAGGCGATATATCAACAGATGAGATTTTCCTCTACAGATACAATCCTGCTGATGATGAAAGTGAACAGGTTGACCTTAGCGTTATCGAAGATGACAATGAATATGACAAAGTTGCAGATGCATTCGACCAGCTTATTGCAGAGTACGATGACGAAGAAGAATAAATCAAACAGAGGGTGAGTGAAACAGGGGACGGTTCTGAGTGAAACAGGGGACGGTTCTTCGTTCCATTTTTGGAACGAAGAACCGTCCCCTGTTTCACTCAGAACCGTCCCCTGTTTCACCTACAAGACTATCCTTAAATCCTTGTTGTCCATTTTGAGCAATCCCACACATCCGTTGCCACATCTTCGTAGAATTCCGGCTCATGGCATACAAAAAGTATACTTCCCTTGTAAGCCTTAAGAGCTCTTTTTAATTCCTCTTTTGCATCCACATCAAGATGGTTGGTAGGCTCGTCAAGAACCAACAGATTTGTCTCTTTATTTATTATCTTGCAAAGTCTTACCTTTGCTGCTTCTCCACCTGAGAGCACACGCACAAGACTCTCTATATGCTGGGTTGTCAGACCACACTTAGCAAGTGCACTTCTGACTTCATACTGCGTATATGAAGGGAACTCTTTCCACAGCTCATCCATACATGTGGTAGTTGCATCCGGTTTCATTTCCTGCTCAAAGTATCCGATGTAGAGGTAATCACCTAATTCACATTCTCCGGACAAAGGAGGATTAATTCCAAGAATACTTTTAAGCAATGTCGTCTTTCCGATTCCGTTTGCACCTGTAAGTGCAATTTTCTGTCCACGCTCCATTGTAAGAGTGAGTGGTTTTGACAATGGCTCATCGTAACCGATTACAAGATCTTTTGTCTCAAAAATATATTTTCCGGCTGCTCTTGCTTCTTTAAAGTTAAACTGTGGCTTTGGCTTTTCTTTTGCAAGCTCAATGATGTCCATCTTATCGAGTTTTTTCTGACGCGACATTGCCATATTTCTTGTAGCAACTCTTGCCTTGTTTCTTGCAACAAAATCATTAAGTTCCTTAATCTCCTGCTGCTGTCTGTTATAGGCTGCCTCAAGCTGTGCCTTTTTCACCTCATAGACTTCCCTGAACTTATCGTAGTCACCTACATATCTGTTAAGTTCCTTATTCTCCATGTGATAAATAATATTTATCACGCTGTTTAAAAACGGTATGTCATGAGAAATAAGAATAAATGCATTCTCATAATCAAGAAGATATCTTTTGAGCCACTCAATGTGATTTTCATCAAGGTAATTGGTCGGCTCGTCAAGTAAAAGAATGTCCGGCTTTTCAAGCAGAAGCTTTGCCAAAAGAATCTTGCTTCGCTGGCCACCGCTTAGCTCATCAACTGTTCTGTCAAGACCGATTTCATCAAGTCCAAATGCTCTTGCAGTCTCATCAATCTTAGTATCTATAACATAAAAGTCGTGGCTTTCAAGCATCTCCTGAATCATACCTGTCTCTTCTAAGTATTCATTCATTTCATCTTCACTTGCATCAGCCATCTTGTCATACAGATCGTTCATTCTCTTTTCCATATCAAACAAAGAACTGTACGCGCCTTTTAATACATCATAAATTGTCATTCCCGGTTCAAGAACGGAATGCTGGTCAAGATATCCTACTTTAACATTCTTGCCCCATTCAACTTTTCCTTCATCAGGCATAAGTTTACCGGTAACGATATTCATAAATGTAGACTTACCTTCACCATTGGCACCGATAAGTCCTATGTGTTCTCCCTTAAGCAGTCTAAATGAAACATTTTCAAAGATTGCTCTGTCTCCAAAACCATGGGATAAATTTTCAACATTTAATATACTCATATTTTTTCTCCGTTAAAAAATTGTTAAACCCTTTTACACATCCGGCGCGGATATCACAGAAATTTTTCTAAGAAGTCTTCCCTCTCCTTCACCAAGGTTCTCATATTTTTCTAAAAGCGCCATAAGTTCCTCATTAAAATTATCAAATTCCTCATCGGACATATTCATATAATGAGACTTGATAAAAAGACGTCCGTCATAATCCGCAGCACCCTCATCATTAAAATATTTATAGAAATCACCATACACACCCATCAGATATGTAAAGGCATTATTCTTTGCATTTTCAATCTCGTCATCACCATTTAACGCATCCGGATCAATGGTAAATGTTTTTTCAATTGTTCCTCTGACCTGTCTTGTGGATGCTACACTGATTATACCTGCCTCTTCAAGGACTGCAATGTGGCGGTACAAAGTAGTCTTTGGAACCTCATTTAAATCCTTTGAAATATCAAGAGTTGTTGCTTCCCCATGAACTATAAGAAACTGAATTATTCTCATTCTGATTGAGTTAAATACAATCTTTCTCTGATCCATTTCTATTTCTCCTCCTTAACTTCAACCTCGATGTAGTTGTCCTCCATTTCCTCTTTGAACTGCTTAATCTTTCCCTGAAGGAAGAACACCGCAACCAAATCAGAAAGTCCGCTGTACACAAGTGCCACACCGATAATAACCATAAGCACCTTTCCGGTATCAAAAGGATTTATCAGAATAACAACCGCAATAACGATAGTAACTAATGAAAGCAACATAATAAAAGGCCATCTTTTATAACCTGTTCTTGCTACATCAACTGCATTTTGAAACTTAATTGCACCGCTTATAAATAGAACACTTCCAAGTACTATAGGCAGAATACTCACTACAAACTTAGGATTAAGTGCAAGGAAAAGTGCTATCGCAAGAAGAACTATTCCGGCAGATAAATCAAAGCTCTTTGCTCCCCTGACAACATCCTTTTTAAAGTACATACCAAGGTTATACACACCGCCTGCCGCAAACGCAACAGCAAGCATATAGTTAACTATCTTAGCGGTTGTCCCCGGCCAGATAATAAGAATCATTCCTATCACAACGTAAAGAATAATTGAAACAATCATCTCGACTTTCATTTCCTTAAACATAATACACATCTCCTTTTCGTATAAATTTATCCGCTTACCATAATCTAAGCAATCTTAATTATTCTGCTGCTTATGCAGTAATCAATATCAAGAACTTTCGGAACTGCAATCTTATCAAACTTAACGGTTATTCTTCCGTTCTCATCGGATATCACCATTCCTTTTCCGTAAACCTTATGTTCAATAACAGCTCCTGCTTTTAAGTCATCTTTATCAACAAATATTTCTCCTACAAATCTTGAAGGAGTCAGCTCCTTGTTGTATCTTTCCTTTACATAGTATATAAAGAGTTTTTTCTTTGCTCTTGTCATGGCTACATAGAACATTCTTCGCTCTTCCTCTATGTCCTCTTCTTTAATGGATTTATGATGAGGAGTCATTCCCTCGTTGGCATCCATTATAAACACATATTCGAACTCAAGTCCTTTAGAGCCATGAAACGTTGCAAGAGTCACCGAAGGAACATGTTTTTTCTGCCTTTCCTTCGCCTTTCTTTCCATGTCTTCTTTATATTTTTCTATGTGCTCAAACCATGAAGCAAAAGTTTCATATTCTTTTGCCGACAACGCAAGTTCCTCTAGCGTGTCAATCATATCTTCTTCTTTTATTCTGCGATAAGCCGCATAGTCTTTAAGATATTCATCATATCCTATGCCGTTTCTTATATAATTAATCGCCATAAAAGGGGTCATACGACTTAACATACCAATATCATATTCCAATTTATTAATTCTCTCAAACATCCATTGTTTATCGCTGTAAATTTCGTACAGCATCGGAAATGTTATCATCGTCTTATTAAGTATATCTCTGCTTATGTACCTGTTAGGTCTGTTGGCTATCTTTAAAAACAGATTTCTCTCCATTGCAAAGCATTTCTTATCCTCACTCTCCCCATAACCCTTTGCCAACTTCATATAGGTTATCAGATCTCTTGCAATCCAATGGTCATAAATACAAGGTATTGTATCCCTTATCTTAAATGAAATATTATATTCCATCAGTTTTTCAACCAACAGTCGTGGCTGTGTATTGGTTCTGTATAAAATGGCAATCTGATTAAGCTTTGTCCCATCAGCCATAAGCTTTCTTATATCCCCGATAATCCTGTCATTTTGAGCCTGCGTTCCTGCAAACTCAACTATTGCAACAGGCTCTCCGTCCTCATTGTTTGTATAAATATCCTTTGGAAATCTCTTTTTGTTATTCTTAATTACACGTCCGGCACTGCCTACAATACATCCGCTGCACCTGTAATTAGCCGATAGATTAACTGTGACGGCATCCTTATAATCATTTGGAAATCCTAACATAATCTCCGGTTTTGCACCGCGGAATCTGTACACTGACTGGTCGTCATCTCCCACAATAAACAGATTTTTGTGAGGTTCGCAAAGCATCTTTACAACCTCATATTGTATGCGGTTAATATCCTGAAACTCGTCTATAAGAATATATTCAAACTTCTGCTGCCACGATTTTAACACATCAGGAAATCTTTTAAACAACTCATACGTCTTTACAAGCATATCATCAAAGTCTATAAGTCTTTCCCTCTCTAACATACTCTGATAATCCGTATAAATTTTTCTGAAAACCTCATCTGAACAGTTAACGGAGTAATAATTTGAGATATCCATCATCTCTCCTTTTACAAGGCTTATCTCACTTTCTATTCCCTGCACAAATTCCTTTTCATCATCTATTGAAAGCTTGTATTTATCAATCATCGACTGAATATATTTATACTTAAATTCATCACTTAAAATGTTAGATGCATTAAGATTGTATGCATAACGAAGAATTGTGTAGAACACGGAATGAAAGGTTCCAAAATTTACGCGGTAATTGTTATCACCACATAATCTTTTAAACCTCTCTTCCATCTCCATGGCTGCCGCTTTGGTAAATGTAATAACCAGTATTTTGCCCGGGTTAACGCCGCACTGTTCTATAAGATGCCTTGTTCTTCTTGTTATAACAAGAGTCTTTCCCGAACCCGGTCCTGCAAGCACCATCATGGGGCCTTTATTATGTTCTATTGCCTTCTTTTGTTCCTTGCTATACTCCATATAACTACCTCTGTATAATCCTTACCCTCAGATAAGACTATTACTGTTCTTTAGCTGCCTCACATGCTGTGTTTAACATCTCAATACCCTTTTTAATTCTCTTAATTGTCTCATCTTTACCGATTATCTCGCATATCTCATATGCTCCACCCGGTGTTGACTGCTTTCCTGAAACAGCACATCTTACCGGCCACAGACCCTGTCCGTTCTTAATCTCTTTTGCGTGGATGTAATCCATAAGAAGCTTCTCAATTCCTTCACGGCTGTAATCATCATTTGCCTCAAATAATGGAAGTACCTCTTTTAACACCTCAAGAGAATTTTCTGAATTAGTCTTCATCTTCTTATGAGTATACATTGCCACATCATACTCAGGAAGTTCCTCGAAGAAATCAATAAGATCCTTGATATCAGGGAAAACTTCAATTCTTGTCTTAACCA
Organism: uncultured Lachnospiraceae bacterium; assembly: GCA_902766825.1. GTDB lineage: Bacteria > Bacillota > Clostridia > Lachnospirales > Lachnospiraceae > CACXFB01. Next base: position 1,790 of record CACXFB010000086.1, on the reverse strand, counting down.
AATCTGCAATCTTTATAAGATCGTAATCTTTTGTAACAACCTCTTTTATTACCGGAAGCGCCTTCTCATAGTAAGCATCGTTATCCATCTTCTTGATGTACTCACCGTTCATCCAGCGAAGCTTTGGAACGTCAAATACTGCTGAAGATTTATTAATTCTTGTGTAATCAAATTTTTCAACAAGCTCCTCTAAGCTGAATATTTCTTCGTTGTCAGAAGGGCTCCATCCAAGAAGTGCAACGTAATTAACAATTGCCTCTGTAAGGAATCCCTGCTCAAGCAAATCTTCATATGATGAATGACCGCTTCTCTTAGAAAGCTTCTTGTGCTCCTCATTTGTAATAAGAGGACAGTGAATGTATGTCGGTATCTCCCATCCGAATGCTTCATAAAGTCTGTTGTACTTAGGCGCTGATGAAAGATATTCCTTTCCTCTTACAACATGAGTAATGTTCATAAGATGATCATCAACAACATTTGCAAAATTGTATGTAGGGAAACCGTCTGATTTGATAAGAATCATATCATCAAGCTCTGAGTTATCAACAGTGATATCTCCATAAATAACATCGTGGAATGTCGTAGTACCTTCTGTCGGATTATTCTGTCTGATAACGTAAGGCACTCCTGCTGCAAGCTTAGCCTCAACCTCTTCTTTTGATAAAGAAAGGCAGTGCTTATCATAATGTGATATCACAACAGCATCATCGTCATCGCTGACCTTTGTCTTTAACGACGCAAGTCTTTCCTCATCACAGAAACAATAATATGCTTCTCCCTTTTCAACAAGCTCCTTTGCATACTTCATGTAAAGTCCCTGAGCCTGTCTCTCACTCTGAACATAAGGTCCGCATCCGCCATCCTTATCAGGACCTTCATCATGAATAAGTCCTGTTCCTGCCATAGTTCTGTATATAATATCAAGAGCTCCTTCAACAAATCTCTCCTGATCCGTATCTTCAATTCTTAAAAGGAAATCTCCTCCCTCATGTTTTGCAATAAGGTAAGAATAAAGTGCAGTTCTAAGATTTCCTACATGCATTCTTCCTGTTGGGCTTGGTGCAAATCTTGTTCTAATCTTCATATTTAATTCGTTCCTCCATTTTTCTTTGTTTTTCTTTAATTCTTTTATCAATATATTTCATAAATAAAACCTTAATCAATGCGCCTACCGGAACAGCTAATAGCATTCCGAGCAGTCCTCCTATTGCACTTCCGAATACAAGCGAAATGATTACTATAAGAGGATGTATCGATACCGCATTACTTAAAAGCTTAGGTCCTATTACGTTACCGTCAATAAGCTGAATAACGACAAGTACAATAAGTGCAATTATCATTTTATGAATATCACCGTTAATCAGGCATGAGAGAATTGTTCCCACATATGCAACGATTGGTCCAACATAAGGAATAAGGTTACCGATTCCTGCAAGAATACCAATCATAACAGCCATATTAACACCTGTCACAGACAACGCAATACTTATCATTATCATCATACAAAATGCATCCATACACTGCCCTCTGATATACCCAGAAAATACTGTATCTGCATCGTCAGCAAGCGACTTTACCTTCGCAAATGTTTCATCTTTCATAAATGCCAATGCTATTCTCTTAATGTGGAACTTTAAAAGCTTCTTGTCCAACATAAAATAGATTGACATAATAAGAGAAATAAGCAGATTAACAAAAAATGATGTTATTCCCGATATTGATGATAAAAATCCTGTTCCTGCACCTGTAAGCCATTCAACCGCCACATGTGCACCATTTATAATTGATTC
>CACXFB010000085.1 GCA_902766825.1 uncultured Lachnospiraceae bacterium | reverse complement strand
TTGCAGGCGGACACGTTCCAACTCAGAATAAGTTTTTTAACGAAATTCGCTTGAAAGACATTATAGGAGATTTTAACGGAACAATACTCGGAATAAGTGCGGGAAGCATGAACAGTGCCGATATTGTGTATGCAACTCCGGAAGAAAAAGGAGAAGCAATTAATCCTTCATACGAGAAGTTTTTGCCTGGATTAAATCTTACAAAGACAATGTTAATTCCACACTATCAGGATGTTAAAGACACTATCCTTGATGGAAAAAAGCTTATTGAAGAGGTGGTATATCCTGATAGTATTGGTAGAGAATTTGTTGCAATCTGTGACGGAAGTTACCTATACTCAGATGGAACTAACGAAACAATATATGGTGAGGCATACCTCATAAAAGACGGACATTTGGTGAGTCAATAGGTGAGTCAATAGGGACGGTTCTGACAACTCATTATGTATTAAAATGTAAATTTAATATTTGAAATATATGAATTATACGGAGGAATGAAAAATGTTATTTATATGTTATCCAAAATGTACTACTTGTAAAAGAGCAAAGAATTGGCTTGATGAGAATAACGTGAAATACACGCAGCGTGATATTGCAAATGACAACCCTACATATGATGAATTAAAAGGGTGGTATGAAAAAAGTGGACTTCCACTCAAGAAGTTCTTTAACACAAGCGGAATGCTTTACAAGGAAATGCAGCTAAAAGACAAGCTTGCATCAATGAGTGAGGATGAGCAGTTAAAGCTCCTTGCAACTAACGGAATGCTTGTTAAGCGCCCGATAGTTGTTAAGGGAGATGTTGTCCTTGTGGGATTTAAGGAAGAGCAGTGGAAAGAAAAATTATAATGTAACCTGTCCCTTTCTGTATCTACCGACAAATATGCCGTCATCTACATATTTGTCTGCATCGGAAACCCACATTGTAAACTGTCCTGTGGCAACAGCTGTCTGACCGTTTAACATGCCGGTATGAAATGAAAGGTGTCTGAATTGTCTAAGCACAAGCTCCATTCTTGTGTATGGGCAGTTGTCAGGTTTTTGATACAGCATTTCATCGGTCAGTGTATCAAGGTAGTCTAAAGTTTTCTTTTCTATATGTTCAAGATACAATAAAAGCTGCTCGTCAGACAGAACGACGGACGTAGGATTATCAGGGTTATCCATGCCTTCTTCGTGAAATGAAGGTTCTTCATAATCGCCGGGATTAATGAACCATTTGTCTGCGGAATGAAGGGCGTGGTATGCCCATCGCCAACAAGGTGAACCGCAGCAGATTGCATCCCTGTCATATGTTTTAAGCGATGATTTGATGTTTAGAAAATTAGGTTGTACTGCGTCTTTGATGATTTTAACCAGTTCGTTCATAGTTAATCCTCCTTGAATTTGTTTTCTATAAAATGTATAATAGCATCAAAATTATTATCAGTAAAATTGAAATAAATGAATTAAACATTCAATTATTTTGATGACTATTTGAGGCGTTTTAGTGATTATGTTTATTTTGATGATTATTCATGCAAGGTGGGATGGAAAATGACTTTAACACAGCTTGAAACATTTATGGAAATTGCTATTTCAAAAAGCTTTACGGTGGCGGCAAACAAATTAGGTTATGCGCAATCGACCGTGACAACGCAGATTAAACAGTTAGAAGATGAACTTGGCACGCAGATATTTGAACGCCTTGGGAAAACTGTTGTACTTACACCTGCAGGAGAAAAGCTTTTAACATATGCACAAAAGATTTTACAACTTGAACGTGAGATTCATTTGGAAGTTTCACAGACTGACGAACCATGCGGAGAATTTAAAATCGGAATTTCTGAATCTTTATGCTATAACAGATTGCCTGGTATTCTTATGGATTACAAAGAGAGATTTCCCAAAGTAGATATTCGTCTTTCATTTGTTTTGCATGATACATTTCCGACGATGCTAAAAAAAGGTGAAGTTGACCTTGTATACACACTTAATCCGTGTATTAATGACGATGGTCTGACTAAGTTGTATGAAAAAAAAGAATCACTCGGATTTTACGTATCGCCATCGCATCCTCTGGCTGATAAGAAAATTAATGAAAAGGATTTGGACGGCGTTCCGCTTTTTCTTACAGCACAAAATTGCAGTTTCAGAAAAATGCTTTTTGACGATCTTGCGGATTACGGAATTACTCCAAACATTGCACTTAGTATAAGCAGTAAAGAGATTCTTAAGCAGTTTGCGATAAATGGGCTTGGGATAGCATTTATCCCGGATATGACGGCGGCAGAAGAAGTAAAGAACGGCACATTAAAAAAGCTTGAATGGACAGGGAATGAATTCCGGATATATTCGCAGATATTTATTCATAAAGACAAGAAAATGAACAAGGCAATAGAGGGATTTTTAGAAGCATTAGGAGAGTGACTTAAGGAGGAAAAATGGAAAAATATAATATTCAGTTTGGAATGCCGACGCTTGTTGAAAACAGGACGTTAGAGGATAACATTGCTCTTTGCAGGAAACTTGGACTTGATTTCATTGAGCTTAACATGAATTTTCCTGAATACCAGATAGATAAGCTTGAGCAGACAGATTATCTTACAAGTCAGGCACAGACGGCAGGGATATATTATACGATTCATCTGGATGAAAATCTTAATATTGCTGACTTTAATAGCTTAGTTAGTAACGCATATCTTGAGACTGTCAGACGTACTATAGACGTTGCTAAGAAAATGATATGTTTGCGTGATGATTATGGCGACAAAAGTCAGCCGCTAACTTTGAATATGCATATGAATCATGGAGTATACATTACATTGCCTGAAACTAAAGTATGGATGTATGAGAGAAATGTTGATTATTACATGAAGTCATTTGTTGCATTCCGTTCGTTGTGTGAAGAATGGATTGGTGACAGTGATATTATGATAGCTATAGAAAATACCAATGGTTTTCGTGGCTTTGAAAAACAGGCTATTAAGTATTTACTTGAAAGTGACAAATTTGGTTTAACATGGGACATTGGACATTCAAAAGCTACGGCAGAAAACGATGTTCCGTTTATATTGGATAATCAGAATCATCTGGTTCATTTTCATATACATGATGCAACGCAGACACCACTAAGAGATCATCTTGCACTAGGAGACGGAGAGATAGATATACGAAAACGACTGGAATTAGCAGCACAAAGAAATGCAAGGTGTGTGCTTGAAACAAAGACAATTAAGGCGCTGCATGAATCTGTAGGCTGGCTGGAAAGAAAGTGACTCAATGGTTGAGTCAACGGAGACGGTTCTAATTGACTTAAATAGAAGGGATAAAATTATGAATAACAATGATATAATTGACATAAAAAAAGCAAAACAAAGTATCACAGATAAAAGAGGATTTGATGTTATTAAACAGTTGTTTTTTGTTGAAGAAATTATAGTTTGTTATGATGAAAAATATAAATTGGAGCAGAGAAGAAAAATAAGAAAATACTTTACTGAGTTTAGCGATTATTATAGACATTTAGATGGAGATATATATACAAAAGCATGTTATTATCAGATGGATACATCTAAGATTCCAAATTATTATGATGTGGATTATGAAAAATTATATATGAAAAATTCATTTACTGATAATAATATATCTGATGATGTAAAAAATGATATTCCCTGTGAAATTGATAAAAAGTACATTGATGGGAAGTTTCAGATTATTATTAGGTGGTATGAAAACAATAATATTACAAATAGGAAAATTCGAAAATTTGATTATTTTTTTGATTTTGTAGATTATTTAGAAGGTGATTTATCTGGTGCAGATTTAATTTTATGTGATGGACTAGTTTATTTAAATAATACTGAAAATATTAATTTTTCAAATGCGAAGATTACAAGTTGGGTTTGTGAAAAGTTGGGGATTGATTATAAAAAAGATTATGATTGCATAAAAAATGAAATCTTTAATTATACTTTAGAATTTGAAAAAAATACACTATGTTACTTGGAAAAAACAAGAAATATTAAAGAGTTAGGTATGCAGAGTGATGATTATGAATGTATATTTTATTTGTCTGATATTCATCTGATACAAAAAATTGAACATTATAAGTCAAAATCAAAACTAGATGTTCTTTATGTTATAAAAAGAATAGTAAAAAACATTGTTCATGAAGTAGGTAATATTCTTCTAATAGGTGGAGATACAGTATCGGATTTTAAATTGTTTGAAGCTTTTATTAGTATACTAAAAAAAGAATTAGATAGAAATAAAAAAAATACAAAGGTTTTTTTTGTGCTAGGAAATCATGAATTGTGGGATTTCTCATATCTATCATTTGAGGGAACCGTAAAAAAATATGAGGAAACATTAAATAAATATGGTTTTCAACTTATTCAAAATAATATTGCATATTGTGATGTTGATAATCGATGGAAAAAAATATCAGAGAGTGAAATTACTGAATTTTCATCGGACGAATTGAGGGAAATTTTAAAGGAAGCTAATTTTATTATTTTTGGTGGTATTGCTTTTTCGGGAATGAATAAAACATTTAATGCAAAGAGTGGGTTGTACAAGAATAAAATCAATAGAAAAATGGAAATTGAACAAAGTGTTAAGTTTAATTGTTTGTATAAAAAAATAAAATATTCTATACCTAATAAAAAAGTAGTTGTTTTAACACATACTCCGTTGGAGTGTTGGAGTGATGATAAAGAATATCATAATGGATATGTTTATGTTAGTGGACATACTCATAAAAATTTTTTTTACGATGATGGTGAAAAACGTATTTATGCAGATAATCAAATTGGCTATTATAATAATACTGTTCATCTTAAGTGTTTTGAACTTGATAATACATACGATTATTTTATTGATTATGATGATGGAATATATGAAATATCAGTTTCAGAATATTTAAAGTTTTATAGAGGAAGAAATATAGTAGCTACATTTAATCACAATGTTGACTGTATATATATGTTAAAAAAGGATGGTTATTACTGTTTCTTATTAAAATCCGCAGACGGAAAGTGTATGATTCTTAATGGTGGGGGACGAAAAAAACTTTTATATGATGATATTCATTATTATTACAATAATATGGATAAGCAGATTGCTGTGATTAATCCCCCTTTTACAAAGTACACTAACATTCAAAGAAAAATTTCAGATGAAATTAAAAGAATTGGTGGTATTGGAACTATACATGGTTGTATTGTTGATATTGATTGTTACAACCATATTTATATTAATCCGATTGATATGAAAATTACAGGTTATTGGGCTGAAAATATTATAAATAAAAGGGTATATGTTAGTATTATTACGTTACTAAAAACGGAATGTCCTATGATTTATTCGAATTATTTAAAATGTTTAAAGGATGGTTTTGAATATTTAATACAAAATAATGTTAATGATGAAGAGAATATAATTGAGAAGTCTTTTATTTATTTTGATACGGATATTTACAAAACGTCTAAAGAATTAAAGAAAATGCAAAGGTTGAGAAAAAATATTTTGACTGTTTGGTACGAAAATAATAACAACATAGGTATTGAGACAATTTGATTGATACATAGCTATAGTTAGATATAAAAATTTAAGGAGCATTTAATGAAATTAGAAGAAAATTTTTATAAATTTATATTAGCACGACATGAAAAAGTTTTTCAATAATTGCTGGAAAAATTCTTAAATTGGGTAGGTTAAAACAGTAGTGCGTTTAGTAGGGAATTCGTGACTCACAGGAGGTAGTAAAGAATTATGGAAGAAAAAAAGGTACTTGAGATTAAACATTATTCGAAATCATACGCAGAGGGTAAGAAGGCTGCGGATGATGTTTCTATTACAGTTATGGCGGGAGATATTGTTGGATTTATCGGGCATAACGGCGCGGGTAAATCAACGACAATTCGTGCAGTGGTTGGTGTGCTTGATTTTACGGAGGGCGAGATCTTTATTGATGGTCATTCCGTAAAGGACGAGGCGATAGAGTGCAAGAAAGTCACGGCATATATTCCAGATAATCCTGATTTGTATGAGAATCTTACCGGTATACAGTATTTGAATTTTGTGGCGGATGTTTTTAACATTGATGTGGTAAGCCGCGAAGAGAGAATAAAAAAATATGCTGATCTTTTTGAGATTACAGATTCGCTCGGTGATCTTATCAGCTCGTACTCGCATGGTATGAAGCAGAAGGTTGCGATTATTTCAGCATTGATTCATGAGCCAAAGCTTCTTGTGCTGGATGAGCCTTTTGTCGGACTTGATCCGAAGGCATCATTTACCCTTAAGGAAATTATGCATGAAATGTGTAAGAGGGGTACGGCGATTTTCTTTTCAACGCATGTACTTGATGTGGCTGAAAAGCTTTGTAACAAGGTTGTAATTATCAAACACGGTAAAATAATAGCTTCAGGCACAATGGATGAGCTGACAGAAGGTCATTCGCTTGAAGAAGTATTCCTGGAGGCGTATGGTGATGAATAATTTTCTTCTACTAAAGACACTTCTTTTGTCGACGAGCAAGAGGAATATTTATAAGTATTCAAAGGATAAAAAGAAGCGCAGCAAAATAATTGGTGCTTATATCGGAATGTTTTTTCTTTACGCGATGCTTATGGGATATTGTGTCCTGATGTGTGTCGGTTACGCGAAAATGGGAATGCTTGATTCTGTTCCTGTATTGTGTGCGCTGATTGTAAGTATCATGGCATTTATCCTGACGATGTTAAAGACTAACGGATATCTGTTTAATTTCAAAGAATACGACATGCTGATGGCGCTGCCTTTTGAAGCACGAACGGTTGCCGGATGCAAGTTTTTGTACATGTACTTAAAGAGTCTTGCAGCACAGTTTAGCATGTCGGTTGCAATGCTTATAGGGTATGCAATATGTGCTAAGCCAGGCATTATAACGTATGTTTACTGGATAATGTTATCGCTGTTTTTGCCGGTTATTCCAATGCTGATGGCATCGTTTATTGGATTTTTGTTCGCAAAAATAAGCGCTGGTTTTAAGTTTAAAAATGCAGTACAGACAGTGTTAACCTTTATATTATGTATAATATGTTTTTCAATAAGATACATTATAGAGGCATTCGTTGAAAATGATCAGGTTGCGGATATTCTTGAAAAATCATCGCAGGCAACTGAAAAAACTGCTTCAATTTATCTTCCGGCCAAGTGGTTTAGCGAGGCTGTATTAAAGGACAGTTTATCGGATGTGTTCCTGCTTATGGGTGTTAGTATCCTTTTATTTGCAGTGATATTTTACATAGTTGGAGGCTCGTACCGCCAGATTAATTCGGCACTTAAATCACACACAGCATCTAAAAACTACAAGATGACAACGCTTAAGAAGCACAGCGTGGAAAATGCTATAGCATTTAAAGAATTCAAGAGGATGACCGGCTCAACAATATACTTGACCAATGCAGCTTTTGGTGAGGTTCTTGTAACTTTGCTTGGCGTAATTACCTTGATTATTGGATTTGATAAGATAGTTTCGGTGGTGACACAAGGAGCACCATTTGATGCTTCGATAATACAGCCGGCAATACCTTTTGTTGTATACTTTTTTGTAGGAATGGTAGCTACAACAGCATGCACACCATCACTTGAAGGTAAAAACAGATGGATTCTTTCAAGCCTTCCGATTAATGAAAAAACAATTGCTCACGGAAAAATGCTTTTTAATATGTATCTTACGGTACCGTTTATGACATTTTCGATTCTGTGCCTGTGCATATCGGCAAAAGTGCCGGTAATTGACTCGTTACTGTATCTGATAGAAGGTTTTGTAATGTGCGCATTTTCAACAACATGGGGATATGTGTGCGGAATAAAACACATGCGACTTGATTGGGAAAATGAAGTTGAAGTGGTTAAGCAAAGTTCAGCAGTTGTGCTATATATGTTTCCTAATATGTTTGCAGGAATGATTATAGGTGCGCTTACAGTAATTTTAGGAATGATGTTTAATCATTGTCTGATTACATTAATATTGATTATCTTAATAGCATTGTTGGCGTTTATATGTTACAGAGCATCGATGCGAATGGTAAGTAAGAAATGATTTAAGGCACAGATTTAAGGCACAGATTTAAGGAAGGTGTTTATGACCAAAAACAATAATATTTCAACTATTGAGATTAAAAGCCTAACGCGCGATTATGGCAACGGCAGGGGTGTTTTTGACGTATCGTTTAATGTGAAAAAGGGGGAAGTATTTGGATTCCTTGGTCCTAACGGTGCCGGAAAAACTACAACAATCAGGCACCTTATGGGGTTTTTAAAGGCGCAATCGGGAGAATGCCGTATAGGTGGATTAGACTGTTGGAGCAGCAGCGCAAAGATACAAAATATTCTTGGATATGTGCCGGGCGAAATCAGTTTTTTTGATGACATGACAGGGGAGGCATATCTGAGGTTTGTTAAGAACTACAGAGGAATAAAAGATACTGAAAGAAAAGATGAACTACTTGAATATTTTGAACTTGATACAAGGGGAAAAATCAAGAAGATGAGTAAAGGAACCAAGCAAAAACTTGGCCTTGTTGCCGCTATGATGCATGATCCTGAGATTCTCATTTTCGATGAGCCGACAAGCGGACTTGACCCGTTGATGCAAAGCCGTTTTATAGATTTGGTTGCAAAGGAAAAAGAGCGCGGCAAGACCATTTTATTATCAAGTCATATGTTTGAAGAAGTCGAGAGAACATGCGATAGAATCGGTATCATCCGCGAAGGAAGACTGGTTGCGCTTGACTTTGTTGAAGACCTAAGAAAACGCCATGTCAATACGTACACGGTGACACTAGGCTCGGCGAAAGAGGCAGAAGCATTTGCAAAAGATTTCAGGGGCGAAGTGAGTGGATGCAATGTTACGGTCAGCGCTAAGCAGAGCCTTGAAGAAATATTCATGAACTATTACGGAGGTACAAATGATTAACGGTGCACTTTATGTAAGAGAAATGAAAAAGAGTATTAAGTTAATTGTCATATTGCTTGCGGTGATAACGATGTATGTTGCCATAATCATCAGCATGTACGAACCTAAGATGGCAAAACTTCTGGATGATTACGTGAAAATGATGCCACAGCTCATGGCATCTGTTGGAATGACGGGCGGTGCAACGAGCCTTCTTGGTTTCATGTGCTCGTATCTGTACGGATTTATCCTTATTGTATTTCCAATGATTTTTTGTATCATACGCGCAAATGGCCTTGTTGCAAAATATATAGACAACAGTTCGATGGTGTCACTGCTTTGCGCACCGGTAAAGCGCTTTACGGTAGCATTTACCCAGATGGCGGTGTTAATGAGCGGCATTGTAATACTTATAGTGTATACAACAATACTTGAGATAATATGCGCACAGTATTTCTTCCCCGGCGAACTTGATATAGCAAAACTTCTTGTACTCAACACCGGGCTGTTAGGACTTGAGCTCTTTATCGGCGCAATATGTTTTTTTGCATCATGCATTTTCTCGGAGGTAAAATACAGCATTGCCCTCGGGGCAGGACTCCCAACTTTAATGTTTGTGATTCAAATGCTTGCAAACGTTGGAGACAAAGCAAAAAATGCGAAATACTTCACCTTCTTTACTCTCTATGATTCCACCGGAATTATTGAAAATGAAGCAGGAGCATTAATCGGAACAATCGTATTATTTGCAGGTGCGATAGTGCTGTACACAGCGTCAGTGACTGCATTTTGCAAGCGGGATATCTGCCTGTAGAAAAGATTTTTGGAAAGGCGTGGAGTATGTTTATGAAAGTAAAGATGACAGCAGCAAAAATAGCAATAGTATTGATAATCATAGCAGCATTTGCACTAGCTGTGTCTGGATGCTCTGATAATGAAGACAAATCATCTGATGTAACGGACGAAGTGCAAGATGAAGAAAAGGACTTAGATCTTGTAACTGTCGGAGATTATCATCTGATGCCACAAAAGGCTGTTAATGTAGGAATCTTAGATGGTGGAGGCGGCAAATTAAAAGAAGATAAGTGCATTGGTCTGTGTTTTCTTATGCAGGAAGAAAGCCCTTCATTACTGACCTGCACGTACGGTAAAATCCTCGACTTTGATGTCTGCCTTGGCTTTGAATATCCGCTTAGCAATGTCGGCTCAAGCTATGTAATTACCGAACCGGTAAGCGACGAGGAAGGTTACAAGACAAGATTAACATTTGTGTACGACGCATATAAAATAGAAGACGTGCCGGAAAAAATCGTATTCAAAAGCGGCGACAAAAATGATTCATGCGCCATGCCGGAATGCTTTAACGTGATTGATGATGAAAATGTGATTGCAGACTTGTCACTGGCGGACTTTGGTGAGGGCGACAATAAGCTACTTATGGCAAGTGAAAATGCATACGCAGACTTTTTCGCTTCAAGAGTGAATAAATTGTATCGTATAGGTATAAATAAACTTAAAGATAATGAAGTAATCCCGGAAACGGACGATTTGGATTCTATCTTATTTGATAAAACTACACTTGAACCACTCTTTTTTGATAAAGAAGTAAAGGAGCAACTTAGCGCTGCATGGAAGATATCCAAGGAAGCCTTGTCAGGCGTAGTTGTAGCAGATGATAACATGTGGCTGTGCACAGACATAAACGCAGTTAAGAGCGTAGCTCCATATGATACATGGAAGTATCTTATAATGTACAAATCATATGAATCGCGCCTGGACAAAGGATTCTATTATGGCGGAGACAGAGTATGTGTCACAACAATGGTGTATGTTATAGACGTGGCAAGCGGAGATATCGTGCATATGAAATTCATAGGCGCAGATGTTCCTGAGAAAAACACGAAGACACCGAAGGGAGCGGTGATGAAGGATGAGGCAGTGGAGTATATAAGGGGGATGATGGGGGAGTAGATGTAATATTTTTAGAATATTAATGATGGGATAATGAAATATATAATATGGATGTAACCAGAGTTGTAAAGTCGGCTCTGGTTTTTTTATTTTGAAATTTTTAACTAGAAAAGAGGAGAAAAACATGGCAAAAAAATATGGATATGTTCGGGTGTCGAGCGTTGATCAAAATGAAGACAGACAATTAATTGCATTAATGAAAGTGGGTGTTGCAAAAGAAAATATATACATAGATAAAATATCCGGAAAAAATTTTGAGAGACCAAAGTACAAATGTCTTGTAAAGAAACTTAGAAGAGGAGATATCTTATATATTATGAGTATAGACAGACTTGGCAGAAACTATGAGCAAATTCAAAATCAGTGGAGAATAATAACCAGAGAAAAAGGGGTGGATATCGTAGTGTTAGATATGCCATTGCTTGATACTCGTCAAGGAAAGGATTTGATGGGAACATTTATTGCAGATCTAGTCTTGCAAATCCTTTCCTTTGTTGCACAAAGTGAACGCGAAAAAATAAAGGAACGTCAGGCGCAAGGCATAGCTGCAGCTAAGGCTAGAGGGGTAAAATTCGGACGACCTATGAAGAAAATGCCAGATGATTTTGAGGAGTTAGTAAAGATGTGGAAAGAAAAGAGAATTACATTGTCGGAAATTGTTAAAGCATGTGAAGTGTCAGAAGCTACATTTTATAGAAGGGTTAGGGAGTTGAAGTGGAGGTGAATTGTGTAAAATAATCAAAAAGTGTACGTTTTGATAGACCTTATTTTTAAGTACATTATATCACAATAAAAAATAAATTCAACGACAAAATAATTCTTTATACCTATATTTATCATAAAATAATATATCTATCACAAAATAGATGCACAATTACTTTAGGTCAAAACGTACACTTAATTGAAAAATTATAAATGAGAAAGAGCTGTAAAATGCTAATGAGCTTGAAAAAATTTATAATTTTATAAATATCTATGATTCAATTGAATTTAATACTTAAATATATGAATAATGTATATTGGGGTTGTGTAAAGATGTGGAACAAATATAAATAACAAAAGATTAAATTCATTTTAAGAAGTTATTTATAAGAAAATCTTATAAAAAAATAGGAGGTAAGTTATGGGAAATTATATGGGAAATTATAATGGAAACAATGGTGGCGGGATGTCATTTTTTAGTTTGGTATGGGCAATATTTTTTGCTTTATGTTTATTTGCTGTAATCGGTTAATGATGCATAAGAAGAATATTATTCTTATATCTGTCACTGTTTTACTGTATATTATTAACCAATTTACTAAAAACAATATACAAATAGACGAAATTAGATGGTTTATGACATGTTACTTCAATGATACTATAGGTGGGATTACTTTTATGGCTTATTGTGGAATTGTTTTTGAAAATTATCACATAAGGTTAATAAAGTTATGGCAAATAATATTGTTAATGACATGGTGTGGAATTTTCTGGGAATACATCACACCAATATTCAGAAGTGATACAACTTCTGATCCTTTGGATATTTTGGCTTATGTATGTGGTGGTATTATATATTGGTTGATTATGATGAGAAACTAAAGTACTCCCTATTTGTCTGTAATCAAAAGAGTAGTGTATAAAAATAAAGAATATAATAATGTATAACAAAGATGGTGAAAAATATGACTTTAATAACTTGTATCTGATTTTTTTATAAACAAAATTATGAAAGGGTCTTAAGGTGATTACAATGGAAAATGGTTTTGATGGCAGTTATTTTGGTGTTATATTAAAAGAAAAAGTCGCAAAAGAATCGAATATATGGAAAATGATTGAAAAACTAGACGAACAGAGAAAAAAAAGACATTATTTTATTGAAAGTGATGTTTTGGATTATATACTCAAAATTAAAGAAAAAATGTCTAACTCTTTATCAAATTCCCAAGAATATTATAGAGCAAGAATTATAAAAAAAAATATTGATGAGAATAATCTTAAAGAATTTATGAAGTATCAAAAGTTTCTAGAAAAATTAGCAGATAAAGTAATTGATAATGCAAGAAAAGACAATCGAAATGCGTCTACTTGGGAAAAAATTTTAAATTGGATAGAAGATAACGATTTGTCAGATCTTGGCGGTGAAAATAATAAATGGGAGTATTATGATAGATATGAGGAATATGTAGATAATTACAAATGTGATTTTTCTGGTTTTAGAGAAAAAGAGGCGGATGCTCCACCATGTGAATCTGCAAGTGAAGGTAGGGTGAATTATGGAGGAATATCATATCTATATTTAGCAAATAAAGTTGAAACTGCAATATGGGAAGTTAAACCGCAAGTAGGAGATTTAATTAGTGTTGCTACATTTGATATAAATAAAAAATATAAAATTTTTGATGTTACATATCCAACATCTGTTAATGAATGTACAGACATTGATGATTGTATATTGTTTGATAAATTAACACTTTCAACTATATTTTCACGTCCACTAAGTGAAAGTCGAGGAAAATATTGGATTACACAATATATTTCGGAATATATTTCAACAATTGGTTTTGATGGAATAATGTTCACGAGCTCAATAACTGGAGGGGAAA
Organism: uncultured Lachnospiraceae bacterium; assembly: GCA_902766825.1. GTDB lineage: Bacteria > Bacillota > Clostridia > Lachnospirales > Lachnospiraceae > CACXFB01. The sequence continues at coordinate 2,398 of CACXFB010000085.1, read as the reverse complement.
ATTTGGTATTATTTGATTCAAGTCGAGAGAAGGGAAATTATAGTATTATAAACTCGAGTATATATAGAATTGATAAAAATTTACACATTTCAAAGATTTTGCCTGTTGATATATACTAAAAGAAAATGAAGAATTATAAAAAATTGGAATATAAAAAAGTAAAACTTAAAAAATGATTGATTATATATATCTTTGTTAAAGATTCTGTAAAAGAAATTTTTTCAATGATATTATATGGGAAGAAAATCAAAATATAGAAAATATTAGAAATGAAAATCTGGTATCATGAATTAAAAAAGACTAACTTTTAAAGAAAGTCAATAAACAGTTTAAAAACAGAAATGTTTTTAAATAAAGAGGCAGTGATTGATTCACTGCAATCAATACATTGAAAATTGCATGACAATTAGAGCATCAAATAATTGTGCTCTGACAAGAAGGATGATATTGGAATGATTAGATAGCTTTTATGTATTGTTGCCCTGAAGTTTCAATCTGATTGATAACATACACTAGCTTCTTAGTAGCATGTTACATTGCAATATAATAATGTTTGTCTTCGGATCGTTTCTTAGCGAGATAGGCTTTGAATGTTGGCTTACATAGGTATATATAAGTGGTTACAATAAATAAAGCGTACCTAAGATATCTGGAACTGCGTTTTTCCATGCGGGAATGGCAGAGGGAAGTCATTGTTCAATATGTGGAGAAATAATAGTAGCCCAGAAAGTAAAACCAGCCAAAGGACACACAGCAGTAAAGGACAAAGCAGTAGCCTCAACATGTGAGAAAAGCGGTTTATCAGAGGGAAGTCACTGTGCTGACTGTAATAAAATATTGGTAAAGCAAAAGGTGATCCCGGAAAAAGGCCATAATTTTACTATAAAAATAAATAAAGCACGTCTAGGAGCTAATGGATTAGAATATTGTATTTGTTATAATTGTGGTGAGGAAGAAATTTCATCAACAATCTATGCACCAAAGACATTAACTCTTTCAGCAACATCATTTACATACACAGGCAAACAGCTCAAACCTACCGTAACAGTAAAGGATAGTAAGGGCAAAATAATTGCAAAATCAAATTATAATGTAAGTTATTACAATAACATCAAAGCAGGAACGGCAACTGTAAAGATTACTTTCAAAGGTGATTATTATACCGGAACAATGTCAAAGACATTTACAATTACCAAGGCTAAAAACAGTATTACGGGAACGGAATCATATTCAAAGACCGCTGCTAACAAAGCTCAGTCATTTAAACTTAATGTAAAAGCTACAGGCGGTAAGATAACCTATAAGTCTAACAACAATAACGTTAAGGTGGACAGCTTAGGTAAAGTGACTATTGCAAAGAATTTCTCAGGACAGGCTGTTATTACAGTAACTGCAGGAGATAGCAATTATAAGACTGTAACCAAGAAGGTAACAATAACCGTAAAGCCGGCTCCAACTACAATTAGCTCAGTTAAGAATTCAACTGCTAATAACGCTTCAAAAGGTAAGTTCACGGTTGCTTGGAGTAAGCTTTCATATGTTACAGGATACGAGATACAATACTCAACAAGCTCATCATTTGCATCGGGTAACAAGACGGTTAATATATCAGGTGCTTCTAATGTAAGCAAAGTGATAAGTGGACGTACAAAGAACAAAACTTACTATGTTAGAATCAGAACTTATAAGACTATTGCAGGAAAGAAAGTTTATAGTGCGTGGTCAGCAAAGAAGAGCGTGAAGATTGGTAAGTAAACAAAATCATTTAATGAGAAATATCTAAGCTTGATTTATAATTTTTCAACACCCTCAGTTGGTTAATTTAATTTGACCAACGGGGGTGTTTTAATATTTTGTAGAAAATGTGGATTGCAATTTATGTTGAGTTGTGATACTTTTAAACTATAATAAGGATACTGAAAGTAAAATGGTTTGGGATTGATGCTATAGTATTAATTCGCAAATGATTTTAAGGATGAGTTAAGGAGGTATAGCAATTAATATGAAAATCAATACGACCATTGCTGATGTAATGGAAAAGAGTGGTATGGAGGCGAGATACGATAATAATGCAAGGGAGTTAGTGGCGCATAAGCTTATTTTGGCACATATTCTGATTGCCACGATGGAGGAGTATAAAGGAATGAGACCAGAGGAGGTTATACCACTGATTGAGGGAACGCCACAGGTGTTGCATGAAGGGAAAGAACGAAGGTATGTTACACCTAAGATAACTGGAATGAGTACAGTACTTGCTGAGCCTGGGCATGGCAAGATAGAACAGGACATACGTTTTTATGTGTGGACACCAGACAGAAGTGAGCTTAATGAGAAGAGCGTAAAGATATTATCTAATGTTGAGATTCAAAATATTTATAATCCCGGATACAAGATTGCT
>CACXFB010000084.1 GCA_902766825.1 uncultured Lachnospiraceae bacterium | reverse complement strand
TCTTCATCACTGTATTGATATGAATCAATCAATTCCTGGATTTCTTCTTTAGTGTATGACTTATGCTGTCCTTTTTCAACAGCAATTTCATATTTTTCCCTCTCGTCAGTATTATTATTTTTTGCAAACTCCGCCATATTAAAATACTTAGATACATCTCCATCTACACCGAAATGCACCTCATCTACCTGATGCCAACTATCATCTTCTGTTACATAAATTGAATAAACCGTGTGATAGAAATAATCAACTTTACGTAATTTATTATCATCCTCATTATAATAAGCATCAATAGATTCAATCTTTATATTGCTTTTGTTATTATCAGTCAACTCCATGCATGAGTCCATAACTTCATTTATGTTGTTGCTAAAATCAGCTTCTTTTTCTTTTCTAAATACAAAAAACAATACACACGCAAGTGCAACAAGAATAAATAATACAACACAAAACATGATATATTTTTTCTTCTTCATTCTTATCTCCTTAAGAAATATAAAACGTTTTATTTCTTTTAAACTTACTACTCTTCATCATTATATTGAAATGAATCAATCAATTCCTGTATTTCTTCTTTGGTGTATGATTTATGCTGCCCCTTTTCAACAGCAATTTCGTATTCCTCTCTTTTATCTTGGCATGCAGTAGACCATTCAGCCTTATTAAAGATATATGAAACATCTCCTTCGGCACCATAATGAACCTCTGTATACGGGTGCCACTCTCCATCCTCTTCCCAATAGGTTGAATAAACTGTATGATAAAAATATTCATCATTATTTAAATTTTTTTTATCTTTATAATAATATGCATCTATTGATTCCATCTTCATATACTCTGTCTTATTATCCGCCATTTCCATACACGATGCAAATACAGTATCTATGTTATTATCAAAGTCTGCTTTTGGAACCCTCATATAGAATACATAAAGAGCTCCCAATCCAACCAATGCCAAAAGTATTACACCAATTATTATCTTCTTCATTATTATTCCTGCTCTCTACTTCTAAAATATTTATATTGTCGATTTTACAAATCTATTTAATTCCTCAGTTTTTCCTCTGCATACGGATATAAATATATTACAATTCTTTTCCTTAAGTGCATCAATTATTTGGGTGCACAACTGATAATTTCTACTTTTGGTAGAGTTGAAACCCAACGGAGTAGATGTAAGTATTAAAATATCAATTGGAATCTTAATATAAGAAACCGCCTCCATAATTCCATACAATATACATATGTTTGTTGATGTCGAATCAATATAATTTTTTTGAATCTTTTTGGTTTTTCCCTTATAGAACAATACCACTTGATAGCTTCCCTTTTTCCTACTCTGTTCACAGCTTCCGGTAGCTATAATAAAACATTTCTCCTGATTATTATTCAAAAATTCATTTAATGATAAATTATATGGGAAATCCAAATTTCGAAACATTTCACTAATAACCTTTTGAGTTCCATAACGTAATGTAAGAATATCATCAAGATGCTGAAAAATAATTTTTTGCGCATTGGAGTTATAATAATTTACATAGAAATCTTGTTTATTATCATCTCTTTGTCTTTTTATCAATTGAGAAGTTATTCCTATTTTTTCACCTTCTTCCGAAGCAACTCTAATCCCGTTTGTGTTTTTATATAAATAACCATTCGCTACAAGCCAATCAGATATCCAAACGCTCTGAAAGCAACGTGTTTCATTCTCTTCAATAACTTTGTTTATTTCTTTTGCAATATCACTAACTTTGCATTTTTCAACAATTTGCAATTTACTGATTTGATCTTGTGTGATGTAGACTGCTTTTTTTCCATATTTTCTTCTCTGAGCATTATGTTTTATATCTTCATCTAACACATTTGAAACATATTTAAAACAATCAATAATCTGAGCATTTCGCAATGTATCGGCATCAACATCAGTGTTAGTAACAGGATTAATACCATCTGCAAGTTTGTCCATAAATATTTTTGCCCTTTTCAATTGTTCAATCCCATATTCCATATTCAGAATCTCCTCCTTCTACGCTTTTCGTTGAATTGCATTTTACCACATTATAATAAACCTGTAATTTTATTGCAATTAGTATTTTAAAATATAACTTTTTACCTTCCGCCAAATTGTATAGCATTTTATAGGGATAAATAGATTGACTTTACTTTTTTCTTTATTTATAATCGATTCTATAGAGGCGAAGATGTCTTATATACAGGCATTCTCCGCCCTTTTTTAGATTACAGGTTAAAAAATTAAAGGAATGGAGATGACAATTATGCATAACACTAAGGAGGATATCTACAAGCTTGTTGATGAACAGGACGTAGAATTTATCAGACTCCAGTTTACTGACATTTTTGGTACAACTAAAAATATGGCTGTTACCACAAGTCAGCTTGAGAAAGTTTTGAATAATGACGCAGTGTTTGACGGTTCAGTTATAGATGGTTTTATCGGATATGAGAAAAGCGAGTTAAGACTTTTCCCTGATCTTGATACATTTACCATTTTCCCATGGAGACCGCAAAGCGGAAAGGTTGCACGTATGATATGTGATGTGTGCAACTATGACGGAACACCTTACAGTGCTTCTTCCCGCAACATTCTTAAGAAAGTTATTGAAAAAGCTAAGGACATGGGATTCATTTTTGATATCGGTCCAGAGTGTGAATTCTATCTTTTTGAGAGAGATGAAAATGATGAGCCTACGACCAACACCAGAGAAAAGGGTAACTATTTTGACATCGGCCCTACTGATGAGGGTGAAAATGCAAGACGTGAAATGGTTATGATGCTTGAGGATATGGGATTTGAAATTGAGTCTTCTTATCATGAAGCTTCTCCTTCACAGCACGAGATCGATTTCAGAAAAGATGAAACTCTTAGAACCGCAGACAATCTCATGACTTTCAGAATGGCCGTTAGAACAATTGCAAAACGTCACGGTCTTCACGCAACATTTATGCCAAAGCCTCGTCTTGATCTTAGCGGTTCAGCAATGAATATCAGTATCGCTGCATTCAATGAAGACGGCAAAAACATTTTCCATGACAAGGACGATGAGAATCATCTCTCGCAGGATGCTTATCATTTCATTGGCGGAATACTCGCTCATATTGATGGTCTTACTGCTATCTGCAATCCGACAGTCAATTCATATAAGAGATTAAGAGATATGAAACACGTTCCGGTTCTTAAAGGATGGTCAACGGTTAATAACAATGCCGCAATCCGCGTGCCTATTAACGTCAAGAAGGGAACCATTACTCTTAAATTCCCGGACTCATCCGCTAATCCATACCTTGCACTTGCAGTAATCATTGCTGCCGGTCTTGACGGAATAAAAAACAAAATCACACCGGATGAAATGATTGAAAAGGGAATCAGACTTGACACTGAGTCATACAACAAACTGCCTTTACGACTTTGTGACTCACTTGATGCTCTGGTTAAAGATTCTCTTCTTACCGACACTCTCGGCAAGGAATTATCCGATGTATATATCAATGCGAAGAGAAAAGAATACAACGATTACATTTGTCAGGTAACCCCTTGGGAGCTTGAACAATATTTATACAGAATCTAAAAAAATTCAAAAAAGATATTTTATTTTCGACAGGAAGTGATACAATTGGTGAGTATTATTGTTGCATTTCCTAACATCGAAAATGCCAAAGGCATTAAAAGGATTCTTCAAAAAAATGAGTTTGAGGTACATTCGGTATGTAACAGTGCAAGCAGTGTTATCAGTTATGCCAACCAGTTAGACGAAGGCATTATAATATGCGGATACAGTTTTTCGGATATGCATTATTATGAACTAAAAGAATATATTCCGGAAACATTTGATATGATACTAGTCACATCAGCTGCAAAACTTGATAACGGAATACCTGACAACATAAATGTTCTCACAACTCCATTAAAAACAAGCTCTCTTCTTTCTCTCGTTAATGAAGTTGAAAAAAGACATATAAAAAAATATGACCGAAAGGGAAAGAACAAGAACCGATCCGCCGCATCGATGAAGGAAATTGCGAAGGCAAAACAATTACTTATGGAACATAAGGGTCTTGATGAGGAAGAAGCTCACAGGTATCTTCAGAAAACGAGTATGAACAATTCAACAAGTCTTGAGGAAACCGCAGGAATGATTATAACCCTTTATTCCTAAAACAGTATTAAAGACAATATTT